>NZ_JBNHGL010000032.1:0-24015 GCF_059091245.1 Arthrobacter sp. Y3225116 | reverse complement strand
GCCGCCGCTGCGAGTGGTAGCCCGGGGCGCGTTGGCCGGCTGCGGGCGCGTGCCCGGCCGTGGCGTTTTAGGTGTACTCACTCGTTACCTCCGTTTTCCGGCGCCGGCGTTTCGGCTGCGGACTGCGTCATGTCTGCGTTCAACGGTACTTCATCGGTTGCCTGCTGCGCAGATTCGGCGTCGGTTGTGCCGCCGGTTTCGGGACCTTGGGGCACCTCCGGCGTGTCGGTGTCTTCCTCGTCGGCGGCCAGGCCTCGTTCGGAGTTCCTGGCGACGGCGATGATGCGGTCCTTCTTATCCGGCTTGGCGAAGATGACGCCCATGGTGTCGCGGCCCCTGACGGGGACACCGGCGACGGAGGAGCGGACCACCTTGCCGCTTTCCATCACCACCAGCACCTCGTCTTCCTCCTGCACAATGAGTGCGCCGACCAGATGCCCGCGTTCTTCCTGGTACTTGCCGACCTTGATGCCCAGGCCGCCGCGGCCCTGGACCCGGTATTCGCCGGCCTTGGTCCGCTTGGCGTAACCGCCGGCGGTCACGATGAAGACGTAGGAGTCCTCGCGCAGCACGCCGGCCACCAGCAGTTCGTCGTCCTCGCGGAACTTCATGCCGGTCACACCGGACGTGGCGCGTCCCATCGGCCGCAGGGCCTCGTCCGTCGCGGTGAAGCGCAGGGACTGGCCGCGCCGGGACACCAGCATCATGTCGTCGGTCTCGGCGACCAGCCGTGCCGAAACGAGCTCGTCGCCGTCGCGCAGGTTGATCGCGATGACGCCGGCGGAACGGTTCGTGTCGTAGTCCTCCAGCCGGGTCTTCTTGATCAGGCCGCGTTTGGTGGCCAGCACCAGGTAGGGGGCCTGCTGGTAGTCCTTCAGGTCCATGACCTGGGCAATGTGCTCGTCCGGCTGGAAGGCCAGCAGGTTCGCCACGTGCTGGCCCTTGGCGTCGCGGCCGCCTTCGGCCAGTTCGTACGTCTTGGCCCGGTACACCCGGCCCAGGTTGGTGAAGAACAGCAGCCAATGGTGCGTCGTGGTGACGAAGAAGTGCTCGACCACGTCGTCGCCGCGGAGCTGGGCGCCGCGTACCCCCTTGCCGCCTCGCTGCTGCGACCGGTAGTTGTCGCTGCGGGTGCGCTTGACGTACCCGCCGCGGGTAATGGTGACCACCATCTCCTCTTCGGGGATGAGGTCTTCCATGCTCATGTCCCCGCCGTAGCCCATCATGATCTGGGTCCGGCGGTCGTCACCGTACTTGCCGGTGATCTCGGCGAGTTCCTCGCTGACGATGCTGCGCTGGGCTTCTTCGGACGCGAGGATGCGGTTGAACTCTTGGATCATCCGCTCAAGTTCGGCGTGGCGGTCCTGGATCTTCTGCCGTTCCAACGCGGCCAGCCGGCGCAACTGCATGTTCAGGATGGCCGAGGCCTGGTCCGTGTCGATGTCCAGCAACTGCATCAGGCCGTCGCGGGCTTCTTCCGTGGTGGACGAGGCGCGGATCAGGGCGATGACTTCATCGAGCGCATCCAAGGCCTTGAGCAGGCCGCGCAGGATATGCGCTTCTTCCTCGGCCTTGCGCAGCCTGAAGCGGGTGCGCCGGACGATGACTTCCAGCTGGTGGGTGACCCAGTGGCGGATAAAGGCGTCGAGGGTCAGGGTGCGGGGCACCCCGTCGACGATCGCGAGCATGTTGGCCGCGAAGTTTTCCTGCAGCGAGGTGTGCTTGTAGAGGTTGTTCAGCACCACCTTGGCCACGGCGTCGCGCTTGAGCACGATCACCAGGCGCTGGCCCGTGCGGCCGGAGGTCTCGTCGCGCAGGTCGGCGATGCCGGCGACCCTGCCTTCCTTGGCCAGCTCGGCGATCTTCATGGCCAGGTTGTCCGGGTTCGCCTGGTACGGAAGTTCCGTGACCACCAGGCAGGTCCGGCCCTGGATTTCCTCCACGTTGACCACGGCTCGCATGGTGATGGAGCCGCGGCCGGTGCGGTAGGCGTCCTCGATGCCCTTATGGCCCAGGATCTGAGCGCCGGTGGGGAAGTCGGGCCCCTTGATCCGCTGGATCAGCGCTTCGAGAAGTTCTTCACGGCTGGCGGTGGGATTGTCCAGGTACCACTGGACGCCGTCGGCCACTTCACGCAGGTTGTGCGGCGGGATGTTGGTGGCCATGCCGACGGCGATGCCCGAGGAGCCGTTGACCAGCAGGTTCGGGAACCGGGCGGGCAGGACGGTCGGTTCCTGGTTCTTGCCGTCGTAGTTGTCCTGGAAATCGACGGTGTCCTCGTCGATGTCGCGGACCATTTCCAGCGCCAGCGGCGCCATCTTGGTTTCGGTGTACCGGGGGGCGGCCGCGCCGTCGTTGCCGGGCGATCCAAAGTTGCCCTGCCCCAGCGCCAGCGGGTAGCGCATGGTCCAGTCCTGGATCAGGCGGACCAGGGCATCGTAGATGGCCATGTCGCCGTGCGGGTGGTACTGGCCCATGACCTCGCCCACCACGCGGGCGCACTTGTTGAAGGAACGCTCGGGGCGGTAGCCGCCGTCGAACATCGCGTAGAGCACCCGCCGGTGCACCGGCTTGAGGCCGTCGCGGACGTCCGGCAGGGCGCGCCCGACGATGACCGCCATGGCATAGTCCAGGTAGGACCGCTGCATTTCGGTCTGGAGGTCAACCTGCTCCACCCGGTCGGTCAGGATTTCGCCCTCGATCGGCTCATCGCCGGTGCCTGCGGGCAGGTCGGGCGTCTCTTCGTCGCTCATCGTTTAAGTTTCCTTTGCGTCAAAACTTGGTGCGGCCCGGTCAGCGGCCGGTGGCCGGCTGCGGCGGGGCTAAATGTCGAGGAAGCGGACATCCTTGGCGTTCTGCTGGATGAAGGTGCGCCGGGATTCGACGTCTTCGCCCATCAGGATCGAGAAGGTCTGGTCCGCGGCGGCGGCATCCTCCATCGTCACCTGCAGCAGTGTCCGGTGGTCGGGGTCCATGGTGGTGTCCCACAGCTCCGTGTAGTCCATTTCACCGAGGCCCTTGTACCGCTGGATGCCGTTTTCCTTGGGCAGCCGCTGGTTGTTCGCCAGGCCGCGGCGGACGGTCTCGTCCCGCTCACGGTCGCTGAAGACATAGTCGTGGGGGTGGTTGGACCATTTGATCCGGTAGAGCGGCGGCTGCGCCAGGTAGACGTAACCGTTCTCGATCAGCGGTCGCATGTAGCGGAACAGCAGGGTCAGGAGCAGCGTGGTGATGTGCTGGCCGTCCACATCGGCGTCGGCCATCAGCACGATCTTGTGGTACCGGGCCTTCTCCACGTCGAAGTCCTCGCCGATGCCGGCGCCGAACGCGGTGATCATGGCCTGGACCTCGGCGTTGCCCAGCGCGCGGTCCAGCCGGGCCCGCTCCACGTTCAGGATCTTGCCCCGCAGCGGCAGGATGGCCTGGGTCTCCGGGTTCCGGCCGCGGACGGCCGAACCGCCTGCGGAGTCACCCTCCACGATGTAGATTTCCGACTTGGATGGATCGCGGGACGAGCAGTCCTTGAGCTTGCCCGGCATGCCGCCGGATTCGAGCAGCCCCTTGCGCCGGGTGGATTCGCGCGCTTTCCGGGCGGCCAGCCGGGCCTGCGAGGCCTGGATCGACTTGCGGATCACGTCGCGGGCCGGTCCGGGATTGCGCTCCAGCCAGTCGCCGAGTTCGTCCGTGACCACACGCTGCACAAAGCCCTTGGCCTCGGAGTTGCCCAGCTTGGTCTTGGTCTGGCCCTCGAACTGGGGCTCGCCCAGCTTCATGGAGATGACGGCGGTGAGGCCCTCGCGGATATCGTCGCCGGTGAGGTTTTCTTCCTTCTCCTTGATCAGGTTCTTCTCGCGCGCGTAGCGGTTGATCAACGAGGTCATCGCGGCGCGGAAGCCTTCTTCGTGCGTGCCGCCTTCGTGCGTGTTGATGGTGTTCGCGTAGGTGTGGACGCTCTCCGAGTAGGAGGTGGTCCACTGCATCGCGACTTCCACCGAGAGCTTGCGCTCCGTGTCCTCGGTCTCGAACGCGATGACCTCGGGGTGGATGACCTCCACCTTCTTGGAGGAGTTCAAGTGCGTGACGTAGTCCAGCAGGCCGTTGTCGTACTTGTAGACCACCTGGCGGTGTTCGGCCGTGGTCTCGACCTCGGTGCCCGGCGTCGTGTCCAGGTCCACGTCCTCGGCGTCCGGTGCGTGGACTTCCGGACGGCGCTCATCGGTCAGGACGATTTTGAGGCCCTTGTTCAAAAAGGCCATCTGCTGGAAGCGGGCGCGCAGCGTCTCGAAGTCGAACTCGGTGGATTCGAAAATCTCCGGGTCCGCCCAGAAGGTCTGCGAGGTCCCGGTCTCGGTGGTCTCCTCGCCTCGGCGCAGGTCGCCCACCGGGAGGCCGCCGTTGGCGAACGACTGGTGCCACACGTAGCCCTGTCGGCGGATCTCGGTCTCCACCCGCGCGGACAGCGCGTTGACCACCGAGATGCCGACGCCGTGCAGGCCGCCGGAGACCGCGTAACCGCCGCCGCCGAACTTGCCGCCCGCGTGCAGGATGGTCATCACGACCTGTACGGTCGGTTTGCCCTCGGTCGGGTGCATGTCCACGGGAATGCCGCGGCCGTTGTCCACCACCCGGACGCCGCCATCGGCCAGCAGCGTGACGTTGATGGTGTCGCAGTAACCGGCCAGCGCTTCGTCGACGGAGTTGTCCACGACCTCGTACACGAGGTGGTGCAGCCCACGCGGACCGGTGGAACCGATGTACATGCCCGGGCGCTTGCGGACGGCTTCCAGGCCTTCAAGGACGGTGATGTCGCTGGCGTCGTAGTGCTTGCCGTCGTTGCCCTCTGTCATTTGGGGTTCTGCGCCGGTGTTTTCCAGCTCATTGTCCTCTGCCACAGTTGCCGTTGACTCCTTGTGTTCCGTCCGGGGGACTCGTGTGTCGGCGCCCTTCCGGATAGAGGACGGGCGCCGCCTAGTCAATTCTACCGTGTCAGGGCGGTGAATCCTGCACGAACATGGCTCTATGCGGCACGGAAACCGGGTTTTGACGCCGCCGCCGGGTGCCCGATGGGACCGTGTATGTCCGCGGACGTCTCCAGCGTCCTACACGCCGTCTAAGCGAGCCGGTGCCGGCTGCTTCCGGCCGGCCTCCCGCGAGGGGCGAAATCAGCCGTAGGTGTCCCGCGGTCCGCGGCCGCTAACGGACCTCTTGCCCTTGCGCCAATTGGGCGCTGCCGGCGCCAGCACTTGGATTTTAGTGACGACGCCGGGGCCCAGCTTTTCGTCGAACCGCTTCAGCAGGGCACTGCTGAGCAATCGCAGCTGCGTGGCCCAAGCCGTTGAGTCGCAGCGGACCTGCACCGTGGTTTCCTCGAAGCTCTCCGGCCGGCAGTGGGCGGCGATGTCCGCGCCGACCAATTCATCCCACCGCGAAATGACCGATCCGACGGCCACCGGGGAATTCCAGCCGCGTTCCGCGACAAACCGGTCGAACACGCGCCCCACGCCCTGGGGGTCGCGGCCGAAATCCTGCGGGCCGGCGGACGGCCGCGCCCCCCGGGATGCGCGGCGGCGGCTGTTGGCCCTCGTGCGCACGTCGCCGCGGGCCGCCGCTGCAAGGCGCACCCGGTTCAGGACGGCTTTCGCGGCGTCCAGGTCTTCGACAACTCCTTCGTCACGGGACGTCTCCGCTCCCGCCGGTCCCGCAGGCGGGGGAGGCACCGCCGGATCGGGCAGGCCCGGCCGGGGTCCCGCCGGCTCTGCCGGCTCCTGCCGCCGGTCCCGGTCATGCGGTTTCCTGGCCATTGGCCACGCCTCCCGGCACCACCATGAACTGTTCGCCCGCCAACGCGTCGGGGATGTCTTCGGCCACCGCGGCAGTGACGATCACCTGCTCCGCCCCGGCCACGATGCCCGCTAGCCTTGACCGACGCTGGTTGTCCAGTTCGGCGAAGACATCGTCCAGGATCAGGACGGGAGTCGCGCCGGGCGTAGCATCGTCGTCGCAGAAGACGTAGTACGAGGCCAGCCGGAGGGCCAACGCCAGGGACCAGGTTTCGCCGTGCGAGGCGTAGCCCTTGGCCGGTGCCTGTCCCAGCAGCAGCTCCAACTCATCGCGATGCGGCCCCACCAGCGAGATGCCCCGCTCCGTTTCCCGCTTGCGCTGCTGTTTGAAGGCGGCAAGGTAGAGTTCCGCCAGTTCGGCCGTTCCCAGGCTTGCCAGCGGCGGAAGGCCCGCCCCGCCGTCGTTCTCCACCTCGCCGTCATCCGACAGCTGGCTGTGGATGGTGGAGCGGTAGACGGCGGCCGCATGTTTGGAGCCATCGGTGAGGGCGGCGTACGCCGCGTCCAGGTGCGGCTGCAGCAGGTCCACCAGTTCCAGCCGTGCTTTCAGCAGGGCGGCCCCTGCCTGTGCCATGTGCTGGTCCCACACCTCCAAGGTCGCTTCGTGGGCGGCGGTGAACCGTCCGCTGGCGCGCGCCGATTTGAGTAGGGCATTGCGCTGTTTGAGGACGCGTTCAAAATCGCTGCGGGTGGCCGCATGGTGCGGAACCAGGCTGGCCAGCAGCTCATCGAGGAAGCGGCGCCGGTTGGACGGGTCGCCTTTGACCAACGCGAGGTCTTCGGGGGCGAAGAGCACCGTGCGCAGGTGCCCGAGAATTTCCCGCGCGCGCACGGGGTTGGCGCGGTTGATCCGGGCCCTGTTGGCCTTGCCCGGGGTGATTTCCAGTTCCAGCGAGGTGCTGCGCCCGCCGCGGTCCACCCGTGCCCGCACCAGCGAACGCGGTTGGTCGAAGCGGATGAGGGGTGCGTCATTGCTGACCCGGTGTGACGAGAGCGACGCGAGATAACCGATGGCCTCGACAATGTTGGTCTTGCCGACCCCGTTGGCTCCGACAAACACCGTAATGCCGGGCTTCAGGGCGATGTCGAGCTGCGGGTAGGTGCGGAAATCGGTCAGGGACAGGTATTCAACAAACAATGCGTGACAGCTACTTCGACTCGTTGCGGGGGCCGGCCTGGTCTTGTGCGGGCTTTCTGACGGCGTGTCCGCCAAACTGGTTACGGAGGGCGGCCACCATCTTCAGGGCGGGCGCGTCGTCTTGGCGCGACGCGAACCGTGCGAACAGGGCGGCGGTGATGGCCGGGGCCGGGACACCGTGTTCGATGGCCTCCTCGACAGTCCACCGGCCTTCACCGGAATCCTCGACGTAACCGCTGACCTGGCTCAATCCCGGGTCCTCGTCGAGGGCCTTCACCATCAGGTCCAGCAGCCAGGACCGGACCACCGTCCCCTTTTGCCAGGCCCGGAAGGTGCCCGGAACATCCTTGATGATGTCCTTGGCTTCCAGCAGTTCGTACCCTTCGGCGTACGCCTGCATCAGCGCGTATTCGATCCCGTTGTGCACCATCTTGGCGTAGTGGCCGGCGCCGACGTCGCCCACGTGGGCGAAGCTTTCCTCCCGGGGGCCCTCCGGCCGCAAGGCGTCGAAGACCGGCATCGCTGCCTGGACAAGGTCGGCGCTGCCGCCCGCCATCAGGCCATAACCGTTCGCCAGGCCCCAGACGCCACCGGACACGCCGACATCAATGAAACCTATCCCGCCTTCGGCCAGGAGGGCTTCGTGCTTTTGGTCTTCGGTGAACTTCGAGTTGCCGCCGTCGATCACCAGGTCTCCGGCGGAGAGCTTGCCGGCCAGCTCTGTGATGACCGTGTCGGTGACCTCGCCGGCGGGCACCATGACCCACACGGTACGTGGAACCGGCAGGGCCCGGATCATTTCGTCAACGGTCGCGGTGTCACTGACCTCCGGGTTCCGGTCATAGCCGGTTACCTCGATGCCGCCGTCCCGGAGCCGCTGCCGCATGTTGAAACCCATCCGGCCCAAACCGATCAGTCCGATGTGCATCCGAGTCACTCTTTCCTCTCGTCCATGGGTCGGCGGGGTATTACTGGTTGGGCAACCTCACCGGCATGAGCAGGTACCGGTAGTCTTCCTTGTCGTCGCCCTCGAGGTCGTCCTGGGCGGATATGACCGCAGGCTTCGGCGGCGTGGTGAAGGAAAACCGGACGTACTTGCTGTCAAAGGCGCTCAAGCCTTCGGACAGGTAGTGCGGGTTAAAGGCGACGGTGATTTCGTCGCCGGAGAGCGACGCTTCGATCGCCTCGGACGCCTGGGCGTCTTCGCCGGTTCCCGCGTCCAAGGTCAGAAGGCCGTCGGTGAAGGCCAGCCGGACCGGGGTGTTGCGCTCGGCCACGAGCGACACGCGGCGGACGGCTTCGATCAGTGTGGTCGTTTCGACTGTCGCATGGATCGGGGTGTTGTCCGGGAACAGTGAGCGGATCTTGGGGTAGTCGCCGTCCACCAGCAGCGACGTGGTGCGGCGTCCGCCGCTTTCGAAACCGATCAGTTCGCTGTTGTCCGAAAGCGCGATGTTCAGGTCGCCGGAACCGCCCAACGTTTTGGCTACTTCGCTCAGAGTCTTGGCTTTGACCAGCGCGCTCGTGGAAATGCCCGGTGTGGCCGGACGCCAGGACAGCTCCCGGAGGGCCAGGCGGTAGCGGTCGGTGGAGAGCAGAGTGATCAGGTCGTCTTCGATTTCCATCCGGACGCCGGTCAGGATGGGCAGGGTGTCATCACGGCTGGCCGCAATGATTACCTGGCTCACGGCCTGGGCGAACGCCTCTCCGTCCACGACCCCGCTGACTTCCGGCAGCGCCGGGAGTTCCGGATAATCGCCTTCGGGCATGGTGGCGAGGTTGAACCGGCTGTTGCGGCAGGTGAGGGCAACCTTCGAACCGTCGGTTTCGATATCGACAGGTGCCGACGGCAAGCTCCGGCAGATGTCGGCCAAGAGGCGTCCGGAGACCAGGATGGTGCCTTCTTCAGTGACGTCCGCCGGGATCTGGAGACGGGCTGAAATCTCGTAGTCGAAGCTGGCAAGACTCACCATGCCGGCTTCGGCCCGGATGAGCAGGCCCGACAGAACGGGGACAGGCGGACGTGGTGACAGGGAACGGGCTGTCCATGTCACGGCTTCCGCCAGAACATCCCGATCAACTCTGAACTTCACTGAAGTAAGCCACCTTTCACAACGAACATGCCGGGGAAGACCGCCTGCGTCTGGCCGGGGTGCAGCGAGTGGGACTGCGAACACCAGGTTGAAGCAGATGGCAACGATTCTCTGTGCAAGCTTAGCCGCAGCAACCGTCATTGCGCACCGAGAGTGCGCAGAGGTCCTGATCGGCCGATTCGGCACGATGCGTGGGAACCGGAACAGGGTCAAATGTTATTTGGAAGAACATCAATAAATGGGATTCGTAGTGTTAATAACGGCTGTGGATACTGTGGAAAACCCCGGTACAGCCTGTGCCCGAGCCGAAGTTGGGTGTTCACAAGATGTGCAGGGCGGTCGTTGCATGCACTGGCAGCCTGTGGATGCAGATCCTTGTCATTTCGGGCGTCCACAGGGGGCAGGGCACTTTTCCTCTTAAGGACTCGGGTTGTCCACTTAAGAATCCACAGCCTTATCCACACCTGTTAATTTCACCGGTGTAGTTCCCGGCAGGGGCCGCCGCAGCCGCCGGGGAAGTTAGCTTTCGCGCTGTTGCTGCTTGATGCGGTTGGTCAGCTCCGTGACCTGGTTGTAGATGGCTCGACGCTCGGCCATCAACTCACGGATCTTCCGGTCGGCGTGGATGACGGTCGTGTGGTCGCGGCCGCCGAGTTCCTGGCCGATCTTCGGCAGGGACATGTCGGTCAGTTCGCGGCACAAGTACATGGCAATCTGGCGGGCAGTTACCAGCGTCCTGGTCCGGGACTTGCTGGTCAGCTCCTCCATGCTGAGCTTGAAGTACGCGGCGGTCTGGCCAAGGATCGTGGCCGACGTGATCTCCTGTGCCCCTTCGTCGGTGATCAGGTCTTTCAGGACTATCTCGGCGAGACCCATGTCCACTGCCTGCTGGTTCAGGCTGGCGAACGCGGTGACGCGGATGAGCGCGCCCTCGAGCTCGCGGATGTTGGTGGAGATCTTCGAGGCGATGTACTCGAGGACCTCGTCGGGGACGGACAGCCCCTCGCTGATGGCCTTCTTGCGCAGAATGGCAATACGGGTCTCCAGCTCCGGCGGCTGGATATCGGTCAGCAGTCCCCACTCGAACCGGGACCGCATGCGCTCCTCGAAGCCGGAGAGCTGTTTCGGCGGCAGGTCGGAAGTGATGACCACTTGCTTGCTGTGGTTGTGGAGGGCGTTGAAGGTATGGAAGAACTCTTCCTGCGTCGCATCCTTGTTGGCCAGGAACTGGATGTCGTCGATCAGCAGGATGTCGACGTTGCGGTACAACTGCTTGAAGCTGGCGCCCTCATCGTCGCGGATGGAGTTGATGAAGTCATTCGTGAACTCTTCCGAATTCACGTACCGGACGCGGATGCTGTTGTAGAGATGGCGCGCATAGTGCCCGATGGCGTGCAGCAGGTGGGTTTTTCCCAGGCCCGAGTCGCCATAGATGAAAAGCGGGTTGTACGCCTTGGCCGGCGCTTCGGCCACCGCGACGGCCGCCGCGTGGGCAAAGCGGTTGGATGAACCGATGACGAAGGTGTCAAAAATGTATTTCGGGTTGAGCCTGCCCAGTTCCGGGGAAGCGGCCTGCGCCGCCGGCTGGGGCAGTGATTCGCTGCGCACGACCGCCGGGGCCGGGCGGGGCTCCTGTTCAGGTTCCGGTTCCGCCTGCGGCGCCATATCCGTGTCGACGCTGAAAGCGCAGAGAATGTCGTCCTTGAAGACCTCGAACAGTGCGTCGTGCAGAGGGTCTTTGAGCTGTTGCGACTGGAAGACTTCGCGTGTCAGTTCGTTGGGCACGGCCACCAGCAGGGTTGTACCGATCAGGCCTTTGGCCTGCGCCAACACGATGAAGCCACGCTGCCGGGGGGAGACACGGTCGTCCTGTTCCAGCGTCCGGACCACTTTGCGCCAGGAACTTCCGACGTCATTTATCTGGTCCGTGTCCACGTAGTACCCCTCAGAAATGCTCAGCATGCTTCGGCATTTGCCGACAGCCCGCCCGAAATCCACAGACTTATTCACAGACGGTGGATAAGGGGCTCCTGCCAAGAGTAGAGCATGAATCTGCTGGACGACAGTTGGGATGCAGGCCCCTGTGGACGTCGCTTTAGGGAGGCGCTCCCGCCGCTCAAAGCGGCTTTGGCGTGGAGTTGTCCACAGGGGTTATCCACGGAAACGCCCGGGTGCGGAGAGGGCCGGTTTGACGGTACTCGCCGTCATCGCCTAACGTTGACTAGTCCTTCATGTCTACTTTGTTGTCCTTGTGCGTCCAACGCCCTGGCAATGGAATAGACCCCATATAGAGCGCCGACCTGTTCTTCCCCCCTTGTTGCAATGGGTCCAACCGCATCTGTCGATCGTCTTGGAGTAACCACCGTGAGCAAGCGGACTTTTCAGCCGAATAACCGCCGTCGTGCCAAGAAGCACGGCTTCCGCCTTCGCATGCGCACTCGCGCCGGCCGCGCCATTCTGGCCGCACGCCGCAGCAAGGGCCGCACCGAACTGTCGGCCTAAATAGCCAGTTTGTCGACCCGGCTGTGAGGTTCAGTTCCCGCAGCGGCGTGTTTCGGCGGGCTGGGTAGCACATGCTTCCCAGCCAGCACCGGATGCGCACATCGGCGGACTTCTCAACAACTGTACGTTCCGGCGCCCGCTCAGGGCGCCGGAACTTAGTGTTATATGCGGCGGCAGCAGACCCGGCCCGACCGGCATCTTTTGGCTTTATCGTCTCGAAGGCCGTCGGGAACGCCGTCATGCGCAACCGCGTTAAAAGGAGACTGCGGGAACTGGCAGCAGCCGGCTTAAGGGAGAATGGGTATTCCCGAGGGATCACCGTGGTTGTGCGGGCCCTTCCGGCAGCTGCCGACGCAGACTTTTACGCTTTGGAACTGGATTACCGGAAGGCTCTCAAGGCCGCCCTCGGCAAGTTGACCTTAACGCGCACCGCCACGACGGAAGCTGCGCACGGAGAGAAGGGGAGAGCCGAATGAGTGCCCGTGCCGTACCGGTTCCCGCCCATGCCGCCGTGCCCAGGAGAACCACGCGTCCCCTGCAGTATGCGCTGATCGGCGTGCTGCGGGTGTACCGCAAACTCGTTTCGCCCCTGTACGGCCAGGTCTGCCGTTTCTTCCCGTCCTGTTCCGCGTACGCATTGGAAGCAGTGACGGTCCACGGCGCCGCCAAGGGCAGCTGGCTGGCCGCCCGCCGCCTGCTCCGATGCCACCCATGGAACCCCGGCGGCGTGGATCATGTTCCGGCGTCTGTATCCTTCAACCTGTGGCTGCAGGAGAACCCTTCCAGAATCCCCCGGATCGTGGAGCTTAACCACCCACTCATTCCGGCCGACGATGAAGGCCGCGGCGCGGCCCGAGGAGCAAATCAGTAATGGACTTCTTAAACACCATCCTGACCCCGTTCACGTGGGTCGTCTCCGGGATCCTGTGGGCCTTCCACGCCGGCTTCTCCTGGCTTGGGATGGACCCGGCCAACGGCTGGACGTGGACGTTCTCAATCATCGGGCTGGTGCTGGTGATCCGCGCAGCCCTCATTCCGGTCTTCGTCAAGCAGATCAAGGCCCAGAGGGGGATGCAGGCACTGCAGCCCGACCTCCGGAAGCTGCAGCAGAAGTACAAGGGAAAAACCGACCAGCTGTCGCGTCAGGCCATGACGCAGGAGCAGATGGCGCTGTACAAGAAGCACGGCACCAACCCGTTCTCGGCCTGCCTGCCGATGCTGGTGCAGATGCCGTTCTTCTTCGCGTTGTTCAGCGTGCTGAACAACGCTTCGCGCGCCAGCGAGAACGGCGAGGGCATTGGCGCCCTGTCGCCCGAACTCATCCGTCAGTTCGACGACTCGTCCATTTTCGGTGCGCCGCTTTCCGCTTCCCTCCTGCACGGCGGCGGGGGCGAGCAGCAGGTCGCCGTGGTCATCCTGTCGATCATCATGATCCTGGCGATGACTGCCTCGCAGTTCATCACGCAGAAGCAGATCATGGCGAAGAACATGTCCGCCGAAGCAATGCAATCCCCGTTCATGAAGCAGCAGCAGATGATGCTCTACATCCTGCCTCTCGTGTTCGGCATCGGCGGCATCAACTTCCCCATCGGTGTGCTGATCTACTGGACAACCACCAACGTGTGGACCATGGCGCAGCAGTTCTTCGTGATCCGGCGCATGCCTACTCCGGGTTCGCAGGCTGCCCGCGAACTGGCAGAACGCCGTGCGAAGAAGGGCCTGCCGATGGTGCCGCTGCTGGGCGAACGGAAGACGGAGGCGCCGGCGGCCGATTCCCCGGCAGAGGTGAAAGGCCAGCGCCAGCAGCCACAGCGGAAGAACAGGAAGAAAAAATGAGCAGCGAAAGCGTATCCGAAGTGACCGAAGAACTTCCCGACGAAGCGGCTGCAGCGGACGAACAGCAGGAGGAAGCTGTTTCGAATTCTGCCAAGCGTTTGGAAGAAGAAGGAGACGTAGCTGCGGACTACCTTGAGGAGCTGCTCGACATCGCCGATATCGATGGGGACATCGACATCGAGGTCCGCAACGGCCGCACGTACATCTCAATCGTCTCCGAAGAGGAAGACAACGACGCGCTCAAGGCGCTCGTGGGACCGGATGGCGAAGTCCTCGAAGCCTTGCAGGAGCTGGCCCGGTTGTCGGTTCTTACGACGACCGGCAACCGTTCCCGCTTGGTCCTGGACATCACCGGCTACCGTGAAGGCCGCAGCGAAGAACTGCAGAAGATCGCTGAAGACGCCGTCGCCGAAGCCAAGGAGACGGGCCGCGATGTAGCGCTCGAGCCGATGAGCGCGTACGAGCGCAAGATCGTCCATGACGCGGTTGCTGAGCTAGGCCTGATCAGTGAATCCGAGGGCGAAGGATCCAACCGCCACATCGTGGTGTCGGTAGAGTCCTGATCATGTCCGGCGGATTGGTCTGATAGGCAGAGGTATGTCGGTAGTTGAAATGACTATGGCGGAGTCCAAAGCTGCCCACACGGTTTTCGGTGAACGCCTGGGCCTGGCGGAGCGATACGTTGCGCATCTGGCCACTTCAGGGATCGAACGGGGTTTGCTGGGCCCCCGGGAGGTCCCGAGATTGTGGAACCGACACGTCCTCAACTGCGCCGTCGTCGCCAACCTGATAGGGCGCGACGCCGCGGTCGCGGATGTCGGAAGCGGGGCCGGCCTGCCAGGACTGACGTTCGCGTTGGCGCGACCGGACTTGCGTTTGACCCTGATCGAGCCGTTGGAACGAAGGGTTGTCTGGCTCAACGAGGTCATTGAGGATCTCGCGCTGGACAACGTCACGGTGCTACGGACGCGGGCAGAGCTGGCGGGGGACGACGTCACAGCTGACGTCGTGACGTCTCGAGCGGTGTCGGCACTCGACAAGCTCGCCCGCCTCTCAATTCCACTGCTGCACGGCACGGGCGAAATGCTGGCGATCAAGGGCCGCAGCGCAGCTGACGAGGTTCAGAAGGCCGAAAAGGTCATCAGGAAGCTCGGCGGCCGAGAAACAGAGGTCTTGACCGTCGGGGGCGATCTCTTGGAAGAGCCGACGACGGTAGTCCGCATCCGTGTTGATGCGTGACCTATTCCCCCACACACCCATGCAACGCCCCGGGAATCCGGCCGCGCAACGATAGGCTAGGAGAGGCCGGTGGCGGACAGTGAAAGCGGGCGGAATCCAAGTGGCGATCAACAACACGGTGTCGGGTTTCACCGGGACCGAAGCCGAAGGGTCGTCGCGACGCGGAGTGGCTGAACAACCGAACACGGTTGCGCTTATCCCCCCTAGCGGTCCTGTTTCACGTGAAACTTCCCCTGGGAACGAGGCTGAGATAGCCAACTCCGACATGAAGATAGAGGCTACGGTTTCAAACGTTATGGATTCGATTGACGAAAGCACACCGCTCGCCCAGGAATTGGCGAGCGAAAACCGCCGGCGTGAGAGGCTGAAGGCCAAAGAGCTTCCCAAGCCCGCCCAGACCAGGGTGTTGACAGTCAGCAACCAAAAGGGCGGGGTCGGCAAAACCACGACAACGGTCAATATCGCTGCTGCCCTTGCTACGGCCGGCCTGAACGTCTTGGTCATCGACATCGACCCGCAGGGCAACGCGTCAACGGCGCTCGGGGTTGAGCACCACGCTGACGTCGACAGCATCTACGACGTGCTGATCAACGATATGCCGCTCGGGGACGTGATTGCACAATGCCCCGATATAGCCCACCTCATCGTCGCACCCGCCACGATTCACCTGGCCGGAGCCGAGATCGAATTGGTCTCGTTGGTGGCCCGTGAACAGCGCCTGCGCCGCGCCATCGAAGTTTACGCGCAGGAACGTGAGACGGCAGGACTGCCCCGGCTGGATTATGTCTTTATCGACTGCCCGCCCAGCCTGGGACTGCTGACAGTTAACGCTTTCGTCGCCGCCCAAGAGGTACTGATTCCCATCCAGTGCGAGTACTACGCCCTGGAGGGGCTGAGCCAGCTCCTGAAGAACATCGAGATGATCCAGAAGCACCTCAACGCTGGATTGGTTGTTTCTACGATCTTGCTGACCATGTACGACGGACGAACAAACCTCGCAGCTCAGGTGGCAGCCGAAGTGCGGGAGCATTTCCCGAACGAAGTGTTGAGTGCGGTTGTACCGCGCTCCGTTCGCATCTCGGAGGCTCCGAGTTACCAGCAGACGGTGATCACCTATGATCCGTCGTCCAGCGGGGCCCTTTCTTATCAGGAGGCCGCAGCCGAAATCGCCGAGCGCGGCAAGTAGCTGTGAAGCCGTACTGCAACGGTAGAATTACGCCTTAAGCGAGCATGTGCATGCTAGCTCGGCGCATGACGGAAGAGGGTCCAGATGAGTGAAAAACGTCGCGGCTTGGGAAGAGGCCTGGGCGCATTGATACCCAGTGCTCCGGCCCCAGAGGAGACCGAGTCAACCGAGGGGCAGGAAGCCTCCGTCAAACGTCGGACTCAGCGACCCGTAGACGTTTTCTTTCCCGCTTCCAGTCGGAGGGAAGAAGGGGACACCGCCGTCCTCACGACGACTGACTCCGAGACCGTAACCGGATCGAGTGCCGCGCAGGTAGCCGAAGTGTTGCGGGCCCCGCGCAAGCTTGCGACCACTGGCAGCAAGAAGCCAGCGGCTAAGAAATCTGTGAAGGACGATTCTTCCAGGGCCGATGGGAATGGTGCTGCCGGCGAAACGCACCCTTCCGCCAAGGTGGCGGCAGATCCGGTCGGCAGGGACGGCGCCGGAGCTCCGTCGGCTCCGACAGAACTTCCTGTTCCACGTGAAACGGGGGGCGCCGACCTGGTCGAGGTTCCCGGCGCCACGTTTGCCGAAGTCCTCGTTACAGCGATCCAGCCGAACCGCAAACAGCCGCGCACCGTCTTCGATGAGGAAGACATGGCGGAGCTGGTGCATTCGATCCGTGAGATCGGCGTCCTCCAGCCGATCGTTGTGCGTCCTTCCGATGATGGAGGCGCACAGTACGAGTTGGTGATGGGCGAACGCCGCTGGCGGGCTACCAAGGCTGCCGGCCTCGAAACGATTCCGGCGATCATCAGGTCCACCTCCGACGATGACCTGTTACGGGACGCCCTGCTCGAGAACCTGCACCGCAGCCAGCTGAATCCGCTGGAAGAAGCCGCGGCCTATCAGCAGTTGCTTGATGATTTCGGTTGCACGCATGATGAGCTGGCGGATCGGATCGGTCGGTCAAGGCCGCAGGTCTCCAACACTTTGCGGTTGATGAAGCTCCCTCCGCTGGTGCAGCGGCGGGTTGCGGCCGGCGTGTTGAGCGCTGGCCATGCGCGCGCCCTCCTGGGACTCACTGATCCTGGAGAAATGGAGAAGCTGGCGCAAAAGATTGTCGCCGAGGGCCTTTCCGTTCGGGCGACCGAGGAAATCGTTTCCCTGAGCGACGGCGTGCGACGGCCCAAACGCGAAAGCAAGCCGCGGGAGGGAGCTCGGCACGAGAGGCTCGACTATCTGGCTAGTTCCCTTTCGGACCGCCTGGACACCAGCGTTAAGATCACCCTGGGTGCCAAGAAGGGCCGCGTCAGCATCGAGTTTGCCAGCGTCGATGACCTGAACCGCATCATGGACGTGCTGAACCCGGCGACGCCTTAGCCTTCGTTCCACGTGAAACATGGGCTCCGTTCCGCAAGGACGGAGCCCATTGCTTTGCGGAGATCCAAGGGCACGTGGAATCTGATCGCCAAGCTTCTATCTAAGGCAGGCACGAGGGAATGGCCGCGCTTAGTCGTGCCGGACCAATCCTGCCATGAGGCTCGACTTGCAGCGGCGCTAGCGACGGGGAATTGGTGGGCGGAGGGGAGCGCCCGGTCCGCTTTCCCACCTGGGGGTAGGGATCGTCGCCTAAGTGCAATTGTTCCCGGATGCGACGCCTGTCGTGACGCAGTGCCGGGGGCCGGTGCCGTCTCCGGTGTTCCCCGGGGAAGGCTTTCTCGGTGGCTTCCATGACCGGTGCCCCGTCAGTGGCTGATCTGATGCCAGGTGTTTCACGTGAAACTGAGGCGCGACGTGGGGCAACGATACCTCGGTCCTCCGGGCTTCGAGGGTTGAAGACTCGCCAGCACGCAGAACTTACTGCTCATGTTCACGTGCATCTGTCTCCGAGGATGTCTCGGATGGCTGGCTGTACCCTTCATCTCTCAACCCGTAACGCCGCTAAATTTCTGCACGCACAACTTCTTTGCGGGTGCCGGTAAGACAGGGACCTCGCAGAGTCTCTAGGCACGTGCTGTCCGACGATGGGAAATGTACGTTCAGGACGCGCGGCTGGTAGTTCTGGTGTGGCGCGGCAAGGTCGGTGCGGCGGACGCTAACCGTCACTGTGTGGCGTCTAACTCTGGCCTCGAAGGTCGACGTTCGCATCTGACTGACCAAGGCAGCAGAGAAGCGCGCTGGCTCAGCCTGACGGCGGACCGATGTGTTTCACGTGAAACTTTAGATCCGGGCGCAAGTGGAAGATCTGAGTGCCCACAGCTCCGGCTCGCATGCACATGGCGGGTGCCTCCTCTGGCCGATACTACTGCCAAATAGTGCGCGCCGCTTGAGGCCTAGGGCTCCTTGTTTCGCTGGCCAATCCTGGGAGGAAACGCGTGCAGGGTTGCCGGTGCTCCTAGTGAGACGATAGCCTCCAAGACACGCATGTATGAAATGCAGGCAGTGGGCAGCGGCATGCACTTCATGGGCCTGACCTCTCGGGCCGGACTCTACGGGGGACTATCCCGCAGTGGGGGACAGGGGGAGAGGGAGCCGCTACTCCTGAATGTGCTGCGGGGTAGGCGAGGTCCACCGGCTTTCAGAAGCGCCGGAGCCGATGAGCGAAGCGTTTCACGTGAAACTGACATAGCAGTCCTACTCTTTTGGACGATGGGTACGTGGCACCCGGTGAAAAATGATCAGATGGCCGTCTTCCCCTTCGACCGGCCGGGCATCATCAGCGCGGCGAGCTGCTTACACAGACGCCGCCCGTCACGTCTGACTGCCTTCGTGGCGGTAGTGCATCGTTGCAACCCGAGGAGAACCATCCCACAAGTAGGGAGGGTCGGTTCGCCATCTCTATCGCTGACCGGACGGACCCAAGCGCTGCGTTCATAGGAGTCGTACTCGGATCGAGCTTGCTCTCTCCCAGGGTGGCCTCCGTGTTTCACGTGAAACTGTGGGCACGTAGAGCATGAGCGTCAAGTGGAGTATGGAGGCACGTGGCGCCCCTCCGCGCTTAGGAGACCGGTCGAGTGTCGGCTCCTGCTAGGGCGGCCGAACCGTGCTCACGGTGACAGGATCCACATGTTTGGCTGAGCCTTGTGTTTGCGGGCATGCGTTCGGCGTGGCAAGGATCCACAGCTAGCTTCGACTGATACCTACGGCCGTTTGCCGCAGGCGACCCCAGCGGCCGGCGCGACGCCCACCGATCGATCCTGCCGGAAGCCTCCGCATGGAGCTCACCTTACCTTGATGAGGAGAGCTCACAGTTTGCGACGGATAAACAGTGGCCAGCTGCCGCGAGAGCACTGGTCCGAGTTGTGGCCAGCACGTGACCTTGCATGCTGGGGGGCATCTGGTCCATGAAGCGAGCCCGCATGTTTCACGTGGAACGAGCCAAACTGACTTATGACGTCCAAACCAGACTCTCGTGGCCCCCGCATGCTGGTCCGGATCGGATGAGACGTGAGGTTCCCCGTGAAACAGGCAGGACTGCCGGCGCCTCAATAGCCAGCGCACCGGATCGAGCTCAGGACGGGGCCGGGCTCACCAGGCACTGATATGGACGACGGTCGTGTCGCGACGGAAGCTCCGTTGACCGACGGTGCTGAACAGCAGATCTGCAGGGGCGGACCGCCAGAAACCGTGGACCGAGCGAGCATCCCACCTGAGGACGAAGGGACCGGTCTTCACGGGTGCAGCCAAAAGCGTTGGCGACGCGTTAGATCGGAATGGCGATCCCGGTGCTCACCTACGAGTGCGGTGGCTCCCAGCTAGGAAGCCTCGTAGCGGCACAGTGTGTCCGGCCGACGCGCTCTCTTACAGCGTGCTTTTCGTGCAGACGCGAACGATATGGTTTGGGCGGAACCTTTCCTGGATTCGTTTTCGGGCGCTTCAGTCGGGCGTTCCCTCTCCATGTCACAAGAGATGATCCGCCGGTCCACTGAAAGGGGGACCACGGTGCCGCTTCTTGTCGCACTTAGAGGTAAACGACAGCTCAGGCCGGCGCCCAGGCATGTAGTCGCCACCCAGCATCCACCGAGGCCCGGACGGCGAGAGCGGGCATGCTATTCATTGCACGTGTGACAGTGATCTAGACACGGAATCGGCCCCTCTGTGCCAAGGGTTTCACGTGAAACCGTGGACGGCCGAGCCCGGCTGGCCGGTGGCGTCGACTCTTGACCTGAAGGTCGGGCTGGAGCCGAGGAGGTTGGTTGCAACTGGCGGAAATGGCCGAAGGTGCTTGTTACTCGCAAAGCTGTAGCTGGGAGGGATGAACCCCGGTCACAGGTTTTTCGACCGCCCGGCTATCAAAGAGGAGCCAGGAAAAACGGAGGAGCACCGATGACCCGGCCGCGCCAACACGGATTGGCCATTTCTGGCTATACCGAAGCTAAGAGAGTTAGGCGCAGGTCCGGCAGCTGATGCACAGATTACTCTCGTTGATTCGCTGCTGGGCCGGCTAGGGCATGCCTTTGGATCGTCCCATGCCGCGCGAGTTGCGGGGTGTTGGTTCGGCGGCGTGGCCCGCGGGGGAGAGAGGTTTCACGTGAAACGACCGACAGGAAAATGATGGCAGCCGATGTTCCACGTAAAACCCAGGTGTTCAATGTAGACCGCTGGCGTTCCACGTGAAACAAGGGAGCGACGCTAACGGGCGTCAGGTTCCTGGGTTGAAGCGGAGGACGTCGTCGAGCGCCAATGTGCCTGTCGGCTCGTCGTCCTCTTCCAGCAGATACAGCCTCTGAATGGCGATGACAATGGAGTCGGCCAAGACCTGCCGGTAAATAGGATCAGCGAGGCGACGCGAGTCAAACGGGCTGCTCAAATAACCAAGATCCAGTTGCACCGAGGGGGTGCTGGGCAGCCGCAGGATATCCCAGCTTCGACCGTGAATACCCAGGTTGGTAGACCCGGTGCGGGCCACAATCTCCTTCAGGATAAGTTCGCCGGCGCGGTGCCCAATCGGAGAACGGACTTCACCTGATTCAGGGCGGCCCCAAAAGAACGCGCTGACGCCGTTGGCTGCCTCTTGCGGCAACCAGTCACAGTGGAGGGCAACGCTCAAGCTTGGAGAGGACCTCTTGATAAGCGAAGTGCGGTCCAAACCACCGCCTTCGGTTTCCTTGTCAACGATTTCCACGCTGGCACCGAGTTCGGTCAGGATCTTCTTCACTCGGCTGGCGACGTCTCCGGCGACGAGCTTCTCGGTCAGGCGACTGCCGGAGGCAACGTCGGGGCTGTCTGCCCAGTGCGCTGCGTCGGCGCCGGGGGCGAGGGCGATAGCCCGGCCGCGCAGTGCCGCAGAGGCTTGGTTGAGCCGTTCGTAATCCCGGAGCGAGAACGCCTGGCTCGGACTGATCGTCCTATTAATGCGTTCCATCGAGGCAGCCAGTTGTTGATCCGCGACGCCGGAAGGTTCGAGCCCCAGATTTAACTGCAGCTCGCGGACCGCGTGGTAGGTCCGTTCGCCATACTCGCCATCGATGTGACCGTAGTAGAAGCCGAGGAACGACAACTGGCGCTGCAGCTCGGTGACATCATCGCCACGAAGAGGCGACGCGTCCAGCGTGAATATCAGCGGACGATCCCCGAGCTTGAACTGCGCCTCCGCCAGGGCGCGCTCGGTTTCCTGACCGACCACGCCGTCGACCATCAGTCCCCGGTGCTGCTGGAAGGTGCGTACGGCCGCATCCACATGGTCGTCAAAGACCGTGGGGTTGTTTACTTGATCCGGCGCCAAATAGGCCATGGAAACGCCAGCGCGTAGTAGCCCTTCACGAAGGGCTACTACGCGTCGACTAATGTCTGAACGGCGCAGGCTCTGGTCTGCAGCGTCGTCTTCCATCTGGCTAGTTAAGGAATTCTGCGAATTCCTGCTCAATGACCTGCTTCGGCTTGGCGCCGATGGATGTCGCGGCCACCGCGCCGTCCTTGAAGACATAGACGGCTGGAATGGAAGTGATACCGTACTGGGCTGCGGTGGCGGGGTTGTCGTCCACGTTGAGCTTGACGACCTCTACCTTGTCGGAATGCTCAGCAGCGATGTCATCGAGAATCGGCGAGAGCATGCGGCAAGGACCGCACCACTCCGCCCAGAAATCGACGATCACGGGTTTGGCGGACTGCAGGACATCCGCGTCGAAAGTAGCGTCAGTGACATCTTTTGCGTTGCTCATGCTTTTCTCCTTTTACAACCGATTCAGACTGTTGCGGGTTCGGCGACGTCGGCCAGGGTGTCTGCGCGCTCAGCGAGATAGTGTTCCACATCGATGGCAGCCGCACAGCCGCTGCCCGAGGCGGTGATGGCCTGGCGGTAGGTGGGGTCGATAACGTCGCCGGCAGCGAAGACGCCCGGCAGGGAGGTGCGCGACGACCGGCCCTCGACGGCGATCGTGCCCTCGGGCGTCAGTTCCAGCTGGTCCTTGACCAGGGAGACCCGGGGATCGTTACCGATGGCGACGAACACGCCCGTTACCGGCAGCACCGACTCGGAACCGTCGACCGTGTTCTTGAGCTTCAGCGCGGTGACCTTCGTGTCGCCTTCAAGCCCGACGACTTCCGAGTTCCACACGAACTTGATCTTCTCGTGGGCCAGGGCGCGGTCCTGCATGATCTTCGAGGCACGCAGGGTATCCCGCCGGTGGACCACCGTGACAGACTCCGCGAACTTGGTCAGGAAGAGGGCTTCTTCCATTGCCGAGTCGCCGCCGCCGATGACGGCGATGTTCTGGCCCTTGAAGAAGAAACCGTCACAGGTTGCGCACCAGCTGACGCCGTGGCCGGCCAGGCGCTTTTCGTCCGGCAGTCCGAGCTCCCGGTAGGCGGAACCGGTGGAGATGATCACGGACCGGGCCAGGAAGGTTTCGCCCGAGCCGATGGTGACCTTCTTGACCGGACCTTCCAGTTCAAGGCTTGTGACGTCTTCAAACAGGATCTCGGTGCCGAAGCGTTCGGCCTGCTTCTGGAAGTTCTCCATCAGCTCGGGACCCAGGATGCCGTCAGGGAACCCGGGGTAGTTTTCCACGTCGGTGGTGTTCATCAGCTCGCCGCCTGCCTCTACGGAGCTGGCGATGAGCAGTGGGTTGAGATTGGCGCGCGCGGTGTAAACAGCTGCCGTGTAGCCGGCCGGACCGGACCCAACGATGATGACGTCGCGGACGGACGGTGTGGTATCTGTGCTCACTGCCTGCGAACCTCTTCCTCTGATGTTGATGTAACCCTAAGGCCGGCCACCCCGAAGGGGCGGTTAGCCCGGCACTTGTCTCAACGGCGGGTGCCCCCGGCTTATTCCGGCGAGCTTGTTGCGCAGCCGCCCCCTAAACGGGCTAGGAGACTTCGATCTCGGCCATGCGGATGCCGAACGGCATGCCGCCCATGGGGTTGGACAGCCTCGGCAGCTGCGTGAAGTTGATCAGGACGTACTGCGCTTTGGGCGCGGCGCCATCCTGTTCAGGGACCGGAATAGTGGTCTTCTGTGCCGTGAAGCTTCCCTGCGCGACCTGGTCGGCACCGTCCAACGTGGGTTCATCGTTCAGGAGCACGGAGAAGTTTCCTCCGGTGCCGCTCAGTTGGGTCAATACCACCGAGCTGATGCTTGAGGACTCTTCCAGCTCGACAACCAGCGCCATGTTTCCGGCGTAGCCCCCGAACTGGTCTGACGCGTACTGGTAACTTGCCCAGTAAGTGGCGGGGTTGCCGTCGATGGCTTCGGGCAGTTTGCCGTCGTTCTCCACGTCGAGCTCCGGCAAGTCCGGCACCTGCCGGGTGAGGCCGGCGATGACCGGCTCGACGACTTCGTCGGCCGGAGCCGACGTTTCTTCTGCCGCGCCCGTCTCTGCCGGTTCGGCGGCCGCGGTTTCGTTTCCGCCCTGCGAGCCCTCGGCGACCGGGCCGCCGCGGAACAGATTCAGCTGGCTCACGGCCACCACGATCGCGATCACCAGCAAGACGGCGAGCAACCCGCCCACCAGCAACCTGGAAGACCTCGGGCTGTTGCGCTCTTCGTCGTCGTATTCGTCGTACTCGTAGTCATCGACCGCGGGTTCGCTGCTGGTGCGGGCGGCGGACGGGAACATGCCGGCCGACCGCACACCCGGCTTGTCGTCGTCGCCGGGCCACAAGCTGACTTTGGGCTTGCCTGCCGGAGCCGGAGCCGGAGCGGCAGCCGGCCGGCCGGCCGCCGGAGCCTGCCGCGACACCGGCGCCGTGGCCGGG
>NZ_JBNHGL010000031.1:0-24392 GCF_059091245.1 Arthrobacter sp. Y3225116 | reverse complement strand
GGCGCCGGGCCCTTCCGGATGAACCGCGTAGTGGTGCGCCGGACGGCCGCCGGCCTGGCCCGCTTCCTGCTGGACACCGCCGCCGGCGCCTATGCGCCGCGCGCCGTGATCGGCTACGACGCACGCCGGAACTCGGATGTCTTCGCCGCCGAGTCCGCCGCCGTCTTCACCGCTGCCGGCATCGAAACGTTCCTGATGCCTTCCGCCCTGCCAACGCCGGTGCTTGCGTACGCCGTTCGGGCGCTGGGCTGCGAAGCGGGCGTGATGGTCACCGCCAGCCACAATCCCGCGCACGACAACGGATACAAGGTCTATTTGGGCGGACGTGCCGTCGACGAAGGCGGCCGCGGAGCGCAGATTGTGGCACCCTACGACGCCGAAATCGCCGCCCGGATTAACTACGCCCCGCCGCTGAACACCATCCCACTGGCCGAGGATGGCTGGAACGTCCTGCCGGACGGCATCGCCGAAGACTACGTCGCCGCGGTCACGGCGCTGGCCGACCCGCGGCTGTTCCCGCAGCGGGACCTGAGGATCGTGCTCACACCGATGCACGGCGTCGGCGGAGCCACCATGCGGGCGGTCTTTGAGCAGGCCGGATTCACCGATGTGACGCTGGTGGCCGCCCAGGCGGAGCCGGATCCCGATTTCCCGACCGTGGCCTTCCCCAACCCGGAGGAAGCCGGAGCGATCGACCTGGCCTTGGAGACGGCAGCGAAGAGCGACGCGGACCTGGTCATTGCCAATGATCCCGACGCGGACCGCGCGGCCCTGGCTGCCAAGGACCCGTCGACCGGGGCGTGGCGGATGCTCCGCGGCGACGAGGCCGGTGCGCTGCTCGGCGCGCACATGGCGGCCCGTTTCGAAGGCCAGGACCGGCTGCGCGCGGACCAGGACGCCTCACCCGATCCGATCGATGCACCGGCTGCCAGCGCGGCTGCGTCCCGGGTCTTCGCCAACTCGATCGTGTCTTCCCGGCTGCTGGGAAAGATCGCGGCCGACGCAGGGGTAGCCCACGTGGAGACACTGACCGGCTTCAAGTGGATTTCCCGCGTCCCCGGCCTGGCCTACGGGTATGAAGAGGCCCTGGGTTATTGCGTGGCACCGCATCTGGTCCGGGACAAGGACGGGATGTCCGCCGCCCTGCTGCTCGCCGAGCTCGCCGCCGACGTCAAAGCGGCGGGCCGGACGGTCTTCGACGTCCTCGATGACCTCGCGCTGAAGTACGGGCTCCACGCTACGGACCAGCTGAGCATCAGGGTGGACAACCTCTCCCTGATGGGGACGATGATGTACCAACTCCGGGAGCGGCCGCCGTCGTCGTTGGCGGGATCCCCGGTGGTGACCAGCACGGACTTGTCCCTCGGCAGCGAAGCGTTGCCGCCGACCGACGGACTGCTGTTTCTGGGCCAGGACGATACCCGCGTCATCGTGCGCCCGAGCGGCACGGAGCCCAAGCTCAAGTGCTACCTGGAGGTCATCCGGCCGGTCGCCGGCGCGGACCGGCTGGCGGAGGAGCGCGCGGAAGCTGCCCGCCTCCTGGAGGCCATCAAGACCGACATCCGCGCCACCCTCGGGGTGCCCGGATAACCGGCGGCAATCCTCCGCCGCCCGAAGACCGCGGTGTTCACACCGGGAGGTGCTCCCATCTCCGGGGCGGCCGAGCTGTGCGAGAACGGCCTTAACCGACGGGCCTGTGTCGATTTTCGGCCGCCCTGAAGCCTGCCCGGGAACCCCGGCTCTGTTCATCCGCAGGGATCCCGGCCCTCCCGGTGGCACCCGGGAACCCCGGCCCCGTCCAAGGGCACGGATCCCGGCCCTCCCCCGGGCACCCGGACCACCGACACAGCCGCTCAGCCAACACCACCGGTCCGCCAGCGTTCCTTCCGAGTGGCGGTATCCACAACCGGCCGTGAGGCGGGCGACGCTTTCATGCCGCTGGTTAAGACTGGTGCCATGGCCCGTGAAGTTCTCGACTCTCGACTGGCAGCGCTCTGGCCGCAGCAGTATGACGTCCTGACCGCCCGAGAACTCCGACAGCACGGTGCCGGCGAGCGCTTGATCCGTGATGCTGTTCGTCAGGGTGCTTTGATCCGCATTCGGCACGGCGCGTATGTCCTGGGGTCGCGGTGGATGGCCAGCAATTCCAGGCGACGGAATCTGCTCCGCATTCAGGCACATTCTCTGGTGACCGGTCCCGCCGGCACCTACAGCCACGCCTCCGCTGCGCGGCTGCACGGGCTGCATGTCTGGGATATTCCGGCAACCGTTCATCTCACCCAGCCGTTTCCCACCACCCGGCACACCAGAAGCCCGGACGTCAGCCCGCACCACTTTGTCTTGCCGCCCGATGAAGTCACGACACTGCCTGGCCCGCGCGGCGAGCCGGTACCCGTCACCAGCTTGGAACGGACAGTTGTGGACTGTGCCAGGACCATGCAGCTTGACCGGGCTGCCATCATCGGCGATCACGCCCTTCGGAGCGGCGCGGACCTCGAGCGGATCAACGAGATCCTCGATTCGATGCCGGGTTCACCGGGAGTGCGCCGCGCCCGAACTGCCGTCGCCTTGCTTGATGGCCGGGCCGAGTCGCCGGGAGAAACCCGCACCAGGCTGTTGCTGGGCACGTTCGGCATTCCGATGCCCGTGCCGCAGGTTGAACTGACCACCAGGCTGGGCAAGCACCGCGTCGACTTCGCGTGGGAGGACATCATGCTGATTTTGGAATTCGATGGCAGGAGCAAATACTTCGACTACAGGCCGACGGAACAGGTACTGCTCAAGGAACGACAGCGAGAGAACGCCTTATCGGAAATCCACTGGAACTTCATCCGTGTGGACTGGGCGCAGCTCAGCCGGCCTCACGAATTCCGGGGCCGGCTCGCCGAAGCCATGGCACGCGCCGCCAGCAGAACGTCCGCGCTGAAAAATCATCCCCCGGCCGCCTGACGGGACACGCCCACCCCGGCCCGGAATGGTTCGGCGGGCGAGGCACTCAAAGCGGAGCATAGCCCGGGCCAGTGCGGGCCTGACGGACGCCCCGACCGGGCGGCGCAACCTCCACTGATTGATCACCTTCCGCACCTTTTCGACGCTGGCGCCATGTGGGACGATGCAGCCATGGGCATCGAAGAACAGGTGCCGCGCTCCGCAGGGGCGGGGCATCAAAGCCCTGACGAAGAGCCGGCGCACAAGGCCTCGGAAGAGCACATTCCTGCCGACGACGCCCGGGCCATCGCGCGCCGCCGGCAGGAAGCCGAGGAGAAGCTCGAGGAGCACCGCCGTGCGGCCGAGGAAGAGGGCCACTCCACCGGCGGCCCGTACTGACCCCTGCCCGGTCCGGCAACGCCCCGGCGGCCGTGCAGGCCGGTGCGCCGGTCCGGTCGCCGCCTGGCCGGTATGCAAGGATAGAAGTTCCTTCGAACCCCAGCAGATGAAAGGGATGGCCATGTCTGAAGACATCACATCCGGATCCGCTCCGAGCGCGACCTATCACGATCCGACGTCGATCGCTTCGGTCATCGACCACACGCTGCTGAAGCCGGAAGCTTCCCGCGAAGACATCCTCAAGGTCTGCCAGGAGGCGGTCGAGTACCGCTTTGCCGCCGTGTGTGCCAATCCTGTCTGGACGGCGTTGGTCCACAGCACGCTCAAGGGCTCCGGGGTCAAGACCTGCGCGGTCGTCGGCTTCCCGTTCGGTGCCACTCCCACCGATGTGAAGGTACACGAGGCCCGCGGCGCCACCCTGGACGGCGCCGACGAGATCGACATGGTGATCAACATCGCCGCGGCCCGCGCGAACGACCGCGCCGCGATCTTCGAGGACATCGCGGCGGTGGCCGAAGCCGTCCACGCCGGCGGCGCCATCCTCAAAGTCATCCTGGAGACCCATTTCCTGAGCGACGAGCAAAAGCGGATGGTCTGCGAAGCCGCCGCCGAGGCCGGGGCGGACTTCGTCAAGACTTCGACAGGTTTCAGCGGTGGCGGCGCCACCGTCGAGGACATCGCCCTGATGCGCGACGCCGTCGGTACGCGACTGGGCGTGAAGGCCTCCGGCGGCGTGCGATCCGTCGACGACGCGCGCGCCATGCTCCGGGCCGGCGCAACACGAATTGGCGCCAGCTCATCAGTGGCTATTGTTAAAGGCGAGCAAGCCGCCGGCGGCTACTGACGCCGCATCGCACTATTGAGGAGAAACACCCCATGGCCCACCCCAAGCAGCGCACCCATTCGGGCGAGGGACACCTGGTCGGCAATCTGATCACCTTCGCGGTCATCATGCTGATCTTCTTCGGTTCCCTGTACGCCTTCAGCCTGGAGCCGGTCATCGGCGCCATCCCGGCCTTCGCCATCGGGCTCGGCCTGTTCACGCTGGCGTTCTTCATTCCCAAGCAGTTCCTGGGCCGTTCCGATACCCACCACAACGCCTGACGTTTTCGCGGGTCATCCCGGGCGCTCAGCCAGGGGGCAGGCAGGTCCTGCTTCCCTGGCCGGGCGCCCGGCGTACTTAAGGGCCAAGCCCCTCCCGAGCCGAAGGGACCGGCGCGCAGCGGACTGATCCGCCAACCCGCCTGCCGCACCCCACCCCGCGCCGCTGCGACTTGCGTCACAGACCGCACAGTTCCGCGGCGCGGGCCAACACGCGTGCCATACTGAACCAGTCATGGCCAGCCCGGCTCCGCAACGCAACCGACAACGAGGGCTGCCCGGAGTAAGGGGACCTTCGATCATGTCTGCCGCACCAAGCCCGCTGTTGTCCTGGCTTACCGGACGCCGACAGTTCCATGAGCTGCCCCTGCGCGCACGCGTTTTCCTCAGCCATCTGCCACTCTGTATTTCCGTGACGCTGACGGCGGTGATCGCCGCCGCATTCTTCCCCCAACTGCTGGGCAACGCGCAATTCACCGGCGGACTCATCGGCATTGCCGTGTTGTGGATCCTCGGCGCCGCCATCCCGTGGGACCGGCTGCCCTATCCGTCGTACTGGGTGATCCCGCTGCTGGACTTCGTCGCCATCGGGGCCCTGCACCAAAGCGCCGGGACGGAACTCTACGGCGTCGGGCTGTTGGCGGTCTTCCCGGTGTTCTGGATGGCCTGGTCGGAGATCGCCCCCGCCGCCGCGCGCATCATCAGCTTCGCCGCGCCGCTGCTCATCGTCTGGATTCCGGTGTTCACCGGCCCGGAGCCGGTAACGCCGGAAACCCTGTTTGGCCCGATCCTGATCCCCATCGTGACTCTGGGGGTCTCCATTACCGCGTCCGTTTTCTCATTGAGCATGACGGCGCAGCAGCAAGCCCTGGCCCGCAAAGACCGCGAGCTGCGCGCCTTGCTGGAAGAAAGCAAGGTCCATGTGCGCCGGCTGGACACCGTCCTGAACGCCGTCGCGGTGGGGGTGCTCGTCACCGATGCAGACGGCCGCGACATCCTGAGCAACGTGCAGCAGCAGCGGGACCGCTCGCTGGCCATGCCTCACGGAATCGATAATCCGGACGAGGCCGACTTGCTGGTCTTCGAAGCGGACCGGGTGACCCCGGTGGTCCCCGCAGACCGCCCCATTCGCCGTGCCATCTTGGGGGAGTCTTTTTCCGACCGGCTGGTGTGGATCGGCGACGGAGACAGGCAACGCGCCATGTTGTGCACGGCACGCCCCATGCAGGATGACCTCGGCCAGTTCGACGGCACCGTGATGGCCTTCAGCGACGTTACCGACCTGGTTAACGCGTTGACGGTGAAGGAAGAGTTCGTCGCCGGCGTCTCGCACGAGCTCCGCACTCCCCTGACGTCGATCATGGGCTACCTGGACCTCGCGCTCGAGGACGCCGACCAGCTGCCGCAACACGTCACAGCTTCGCTCGGCATCGCCATGCGCAATTCCGAACGGCTCCTGCAACTGGTGGAAGACCTGCTCGTCACGGCCTCCGGGACGCTGAGCATCGAGCCCCGCCGTACGGTGCTGGCCGACCTTGTCGCTACCAGCGTTGCGTCGGCCATGCCGCGGGCAGAACACGCGGGCGTGGAGCTGGTCATCGACGCCGCCGACGGGCTGGAAGCAGAGGTCGATCCCAACCGGATGGGCCAGGTGCTGGACAACCTGCTGTCCAATGCCATCAAGTATTCGCCCGACGGCGGCCGGGTCACGGTGCGGACCCTGGCGGCCGACGGCGCCGTCCTCCTGGAGGTCAGCGACACCGGGATGGGCATGTCGGAAGCGGATCAGGCTGAAATCTTCACCAAGTTCTTCCGCACCAGTTCCGTGCGGCAGGCGGCCATCCCCGGGCTGGGGTTGGGGCTGGCCATCAGCAAGTCGATCGTGGAAGCACACGGCGGCACGCTGACCTTCACGAGCGTCCTGGGAGCGGGCACGACCTTCAGCGTCGCGATTCCGCAGCGCAGCGAAGAGGGAGGCCGCCCGGAGGCGGCCTCCCTGGGCCAGCTGCTGCCTTAGGAGTCAGCGCCGGTCCGGTAGGAGTCAGCGCCGGTCCGGTGGGGTCAGCGAACGGACTGCGGCCCCTTGAACTGCATCTTGGTGCTGCCCGTTCCCTTGCCCTTGGCCGTGCCGTTGACCGCTGAGGTCGTTTCGGCGAAGGTCAGCGTGGTGTGCGCGATGGCGTCGGCCATCTGCTCCAAGACCACCAGGTCCACGTTCGCCAGCGTGTCGCAGGCCTCGTGGTAGCAGGGATCGTAGGCCACTCCGGCGGTGCCGCCGTAGATCGCCGCCTGTTCTTCGGTCTTGATCTCCTCGGCGCCGGTAAACAAGCCTCCGGCCGGGATGCCGTTGGTGATGAAGGCGAAGTAGTCCGAGCGGCCGTCGAAGGCCGTCGGCTCCGAGGCGAGCCCCTGCGAGGCGAAGTACTCGGTGAAGACGCGCTCGATGGTGGCAGAACCGTTGGGCCCGGCGAGCCCAAACGCGTCGCCGGTGCCGTCATAGACGAAGCGCACGGCATTGGGCGAACCGACCATATCGAAATTCAGGTTGAGCGCATGCTGCTTGATCTCACGCTGGCTTAACTGGGACACGTAGTAGGTCGAGCCGAGCAGCCCGTCCTCTTCACCGCCCCAGAAAGCGAACCGCACCCGGTTTTCCGGAGCGTCCCCCGATGCGGCGATCTGAAGCGCCGTTTCCAGGATCGCCGCGCTGCCGGACCCATTGTCGTTGATGCCCGGGCCCTCGGATACCGAATCCAGGTGCGCGCCGACGACGACGGTGCGGTCCGCGCGTCCGGCCGTGTCGGCGAGGATGTTAAACGTCTCCGTCACGACGATCTCGGCATCCACCGCGATCCGCAGTTCCACGCCGGCGGTCCCGGCCAGCTCGGCCCCCAGATCGAAGCTGGTGCTGACGGCCGGAATGGCCTGCGGCGTTCCCAGCGTGCCGCCGAACAGGTCCATCCGGTCCGGTGTGCCTCCGTTGCCCTGGTTGAAGATGACCACGCCGACGGCGCCTGCTGCCGCGGAATTCGAAACCTTCGTGGCGAAATCGCACGTACCGCGCTGGATCAGGGCGATGTTTCCGGCGGGGAAGCTTGCGAAGTCGGTCGCCTCGCAGCCGCTGGTGGATGCCCTGTCGCCTGCGAGATTGATATCTACCGCGGTCACCGGTGCCGTGACGTCACCGGAGGCGGAGTAGTCCATGGCCATGAACTCCTCCCCTGCCGTGTAGACCGTCGGCGTTGGGGCGACCTGTTCGAACTCTGCGCCGTGAAGCACGAACCGTTCGTAGGAGAACACCTGCCGCACGGGCGTGTAGCCGGCGGCCGACAACTGGGCTTCGATGTATTGGGCGGATGCCTCGTAGCCGGGAGTGCCCGCAGCGCGGTTGCCGCCGTTGGCATTGGCCGCGTCCTGCAGGGCCTGCAAGTGGGTGACGATGTTCTCGGCGGTTACCGCGTTGCGCAGGGTGCTGGTGTCTGTCCCGTTGTCGGCGCGGGCCGGCAGCCCGGTCCCTAACGCCAATGCGGTGACGGCAGCGATGGCCGCCCCGCGCCTGAAACTGTGGGTCTGCATGCTGGTTCCTCCAAAGGTGTGGATGAAAGAATCCCGCTGTCCCCGCAGCAGGATCCTGCCCGGAAGCTATCCCATGGCCCCGGAAAGCGACAGAGCCAGCTAGTGATTTCCCTCACAAACGCCTGAAAGAACTATTTCAGCCTTGCAAACTGCCGGTCTCCGGGCCGCTGAGCTAACCCTCCCGCCGCCCGCCGGAGCCGCCGGACACCGGACCGGTGGCGCACCGGTACCATGGCATTCGGCCGCCCGCGCATCTGCGCGGCCGCCCACACGGGAGAGGAAGACCGATGCGCCTTGGCACGTCCTGGGAGCGGTCCCGCCTGCTGCATTCTTGCCTGCTGGCCGGCTACGCCCTCCTGGTCGCCGTCACAACGTTGTGGCCTACCCCGGTAGATGCCGGCGCGAACAGCACCATCCAGGCCGTTCTCGCGGCTCTGCATGAAGCAGGCGGGCCGCGCTGGATCGACTACAACCTGGTCGAATCCGGGGCCAATGTCCTGATGTTCGTGCCGCTCGGTCTGCTGGCCGCCCTCCTGATGCCGCCCGGGTGGCGCTGGTTGACCCCCGCCGGAGCCTTCCTGCTCTCCGGTGCCGTGGAGTGGGCGCAACGGGAGTTCCTCCCCGGCCGCTATGCCTCGCTGCAAGATGTCTGGACGAACACGCTGGGCGCGGCCCTCGGCACGGTGCTGGCCTATGCATGGCTGGAATTCCGGCAAAACCGGCACCGGTAACGCGCTAAAGTCGAAGTAGTCTCTACTCAGGCACGCGTAAAGGACCACTATGCGAATTTCCGTCATCGGCTGCGGCTACTTGGGGGCCGTGCATGCCGCGGCCATGGCCAAACTCGGCCATGACGTGGTCGGTATTGACGTGGACGAACGCAAGGTCTCCGAGCTGCAGGCCGGCCGCGCCCCGTTCTTCGAGCCCGGGCTGCCCGAACTGCTCACCGAGGTTCAGCAGACCGGCCGGCTGACGTTCAGCACCGAGATGGCCGACGCGGCCGGAGCCGCGGTGCACTTCGTGTGCGTGGGCACCCCGCAGCGAAAGGGCGAGAATGCCGCCGACCTGCGCTATGTCGATGCCGCCTTCACGTCCCTGGCCGTTCACCTGCGTCCGGACGACGTGGTGGTCGGCAAGTCGACCGTGCCGGTGGGAACAGCATCACGGTTGGCAGAGGAAATCCGGGACATTGCCCCTGGGGCCATCCTGGCGTGGAACCCCGAGTTCCTGCGCGAAGGCCACGCCGTCAAGGACACGCTGACTCCGGACCGCTTCGTCTACGGTGTGCCTCCGGGTGCACCCGGTGAAGCCGCCACTGCGGCCATGGACCAGGTCTACGCGACGCCGCTGGCCGGCGGGACGCCGCGGCTGGTGGTCGACTATGCCACCGCCGAACTGGTCAAGGCCGCGGCAAACTCCTTCCTCGCCACCAAGATCTCCTTCATCAACGCGATGGCGGAAGTCTGCGAAGCCGCCGGCGCCGACGTCACCGCCCTGGCCGACGCGATCGGCATGGACGAGCGCATCGGGCGCAAATTCCTCAACGCCGGCGTCGGCTTCGGCGGCGGCTGCCTGCCCAAGGACATCCGGGCCTTCATGGCCCGTGCCGGCGAACTCGGGGCGGACCAGGCCCTGACATTTCTGCGTGAAGTGGATGCCATCAACATGCGCCGGCGCACGCGCGTGGTGGAACTGACCCGAGAGCTCTGCGGCGGGTCGCTGATCGGCAAACGCATCACCGTGCTCGGAGCCGCCTTCAAGCCGCAGTCCGACGACGTCCGTGATTCCCCCGCGTTGTCGGTTGCCGCCCAACTTCAGTTGCAGGGTGCCACCGTCACCGTCACCGATCCGGAGGCGTTGGCCAACGCCAAGCAGCGTTTCCCGGAACTCAGCTATGAACCGGATACCAAAACGGCTATCGCCCGCGCCCACGCGCTCGTGCTGCTGACCGAGTGGAACGAGTACCGCGAGCTGGACCCGGTCGCCGTCGGAAACCAGGTGGACGAAAAGAAAATCCTGGACGGACGCAACGTGCTGGACCCGGCAACGTGGCGCCAGGCCGGGTGGGCCTTCAAGGGCATCGGCCGCCCCTAGCGTTTTCCCAAGTCCGGCCTTCCAGAATGGGCCCGTACAGCCAGGTTGTGCGGGCCCATCGTCGTATCCGTTGACAGTGGCCCCGAACAGGAGCATCTTATGTAGATGGCCAGCGCGTGAAGCCGCCGACCCCGCATATCCACGGGTCCGTGCAGCCTTGGCCGATGGGGGGACGTTGCATGATGGCTCGGAGGGGTCTTGCCCTGGTTGCGGCCGCGCTCGTTGGTGTGTCCGGCCTGGGCCTGCCTGCCGCCCCGGCCGCCGCGGCACACGATTCCGGCCGGCACGTCTTCGAACCCGGCTCCGCCACCTTGCATGACGAGTATTTCCCTGACGCCGGGAACGGCGGCTACCAGGTGTCCCACTATGGGCTGGAGCTGCTGTATGACCCGCCCGCGGACCGGTTGGAGGGCACCGCCACGATCAGGGCGCAGGCCACGCAAAACCTTTCGGCGTTCAGTCTGGACCTGGACGGCCTAACCGTTGACTCCGTCAGCGTCGACGGGCGGGACGCACGATTTGCCCGGACCGGCACCAAGCTCGCCGTCACCCCCACCCGGGGGGTCTCGAACGGCGACCGCTTCACCGTGGTCGTGGCGTACTCCGGCACCCCCCGAACCCTCGCCCTCCCCGGCCTGGCCGGGTTCATCCATACCGATGACGGCGCTCTCGTCACCGGCCATCCGATGGGTGCACCAACCTGGTTTCCGGTGAACAACCATCCCAGCGACCGTGCCGGCTTTACCTTCAACATCTCGGTACCCGACGGCTGGCAGGCGGTGGCCAACGGCTTGCCGGACGGCAGGGAGGCCGAGTCCGGCCGCACCGTCTACACGTGGAAGGCCGACGAGCCGCTGTCGCCGCACCTGGCGACCATCGCCGTCGGACACTTTGACGTGGCGGAGCGCACCAAGGGCGGCATCAGCTACGTGGACGCGATGGATCCGGTGTTGAAGGAGGCGGTGGTGCCGCGCAACGGCGACGGGCTTGCCTGGTCGCAGAGCGACAATGCCAGCTACAAGCGGCTCACCCGCACCGTCAGGGTGCCGGATGCCGGCGGTGACCTTTCTTTCTGGATGCTGCGCGACACCGAACCGGGCTGGGATTTTGCCTTCGTGGAGGCCAGGACACCCGGCAAGAACGATTGGACAACGCTCAAGGACACCACCGGACACGCGCGGGAGTCCACCGGCAATTCCTGTCCCGCGTGGCATCAGGTGCATCCCTTCCTGAAGCACTACCAGACGGACGACGGCGGCGGTTCCTGCAGTGCCGAAGGCAACACCGGCCGCTGGTGGGCGGCCACCGGCGCCAGCCAGGGTTGGGAGCATTGGGAGTTCGACTTGGCCGACTACGCCGGCCAAGACGTGGAGCTGTCCATCACCTACGCCAGCGACATCACGGGGCAGAACGACGGCGTGTTCGTGGAGGACATCAAGGTGCCGGGAGGTGAAGGGTCAACGTCCTTCGACAGCGACGGCGACCGCTGGGACGGTTGGGAAGCGCAGCATGCGCCGGACGGCAGTCCGGAGAACGCGAACGGCTGGACGGCCGGGTCGACCGCTCCGCCTTCGCAGGCGTACAAGATCCAGCAGTCGCTGGATAAGCAGTCCCGCATCATAGAATTCCTGTCCACCGTGTTCGGCAAGTATCCGCTCAAGAGCGCCGGCGGAATCATTGACTCCTCGGAAAACCTTGGCTATTCCCTGCAGATGCAAGGCCGGCCCGTCTATCCGATGGACGGCTTCTACAGCGAGGCCAGCGGAGATGCCATGATCGCCCGCGAATTGGCGCATCAGTGGACCGACTCGCAATTGCCGCCGCCGCGATGGCAGGACAGCTGGCTCAACCAAGGCCTTGCTACCTACGCCGAGTGGCTCTGGAACGAACAGCAAAACCTGGGCAGCGCCGAGGATACATTCGATTTCTACGCCGGCATCCCAGCCGACGACGACTTCTGGCAGGTGCGGGTATCGGATCCGGGCGTCGATCAACTTTTCGCCGGCAATGTCCAGACCCGGGCCGCCATGGCGCTGCACGCCCTGCGGGACAGGGTGGGCGACAAAGACTTTTTCAGGCTCCTGAAGACCTGGGTCAAGGATGGATCGGGCAAGCCGGGCGATTTTCAAAGGCTGGCCGAGGATGTCACCGGCAAAGACCTTGGGGCACTCTTCAAAACCTTTGTATCGACGGCTGGGAAACCGGGGGTCCTGTAGCCGCAAGGCGCCGCGCAGGGCGGATCGGGAGTGACCCGGCAGCGACTCCGACCGGCTTGCCGTCTTCCGGCTAGCCGTCTTCGGCTAGCGGTCTTCGCCGAGGACCCGCAGGCCTTCGCGGTAGGCATCTGCCGTCAGCTCGCCGCGCGCGAACCTCTGGTCAAGGATCTGCCGGGCGGTGCTCCGCCGGTGCGACTGCTGTATTTGGCCGCCTGCTGCCGCCAAAGCATCTTCCACGTCGCGCGGTCTCAGCCCCATGAACGCTCGTATCACCAGGACCGCCAGCAACGCCACAATCGCCAACAACAGCAGCCCAAACAGCCATGCCAAGCCCATATCTACCATGATGAAAGCACCCCTTCGATCACGACGGAACGACGGCTTTTCTACTCCGTTCCCCTAGGGTCAGGATACGCGTCCGGTCCGACAACCAACAGGGACGGGTACACCGAACCGCCGCCTGTCTCCAGGGTTTTTGCAGTCCGGCATCCCGAAGTCCGGGGGCATTCCTACTCCGGTGAAGCAGCCTCATGGAGTGTCGTGCCCCAGGGGAAATACTTCAGGGTCTTGTAGACGGGATCGCCGGCAACAGTTCCGTTCATGGGCTGGATCCGTAAGCGGTAGTCTGCAAAGAAATCACCGCCGGTCTGAGAGAACGGCAGCTCAAAGCCGGCGCTGGTCGCCTGCACCGTCGTTTCAGCGCCCCAGCCGTTGGCGCCCTGCAGGGACACCTCGTAAGAGGTTGCCCCGGCCGATCCGTTCCAGCTGAAGGACACGTGCCTGCGGTCGCCGGCGGGCGCACTGACGCTATGCTTCACACTCGTCAACGGTCCCAAAGGCGGATGCTGTTTGGCGTCGTAGTAGCAGTTTTCCACGTTCGAGTGCTGGTATTCGTACGCCAAGTAGGCAGCATCGCCGGCGATAGCACCGTTCATCGGCTGGATGCGCAAGCTGTACTGCGTGTAATAGGGAGCTTTGGTCCCGGCCCCGTTGAAGGGATTGCCCAGCCGGTCGGAAGGAATCCGGGGCATGCTGAACGTGACCGATTCGCCCTTCACGTCGGCCGCGTGGTTGTAACGCGGATCACTTGAGGTGAGCGTGACGGTGTAGTGCGTGAAGCTCGAGGCGCGGCTCCAACTGAACGTGACGTCGACCTTGTCGCGGTTCACCAACTCCTCCTTGGTTTTCCCCACCACGCATTGCGCGGATTTCCGTCCCGGCCCTATGGGGCGGGGCTTCAGGTGGGCGCCGGCCACAACAGGGGCAGCCCCGGATCCGGGCGGCGGCCCTGGCACCGGGCCCACCGTGATGTTCAGGGTGGCGGTGGCCGTCTGCTGCCACTTGGCCGCAGCGACGGGCACGCCGACGCCGAGCAGGATGACCAGGAAAAATGCCACCAAGGCCGGCACGAAACCGGGTAATGCCCTCAACCACACCAGGAATCCGGGGCCTCCAGCGGAATCCGGCGCGTCGGGTTCGCGAGGTGTTCTCAAAAGCGCTTCCTTCGTTTCATGAGGACCACGGACAGGGTTCCCACCAGTCCCAGAGCTACCGCCAGCCATCTGCTGCTGTTGGCGAACACATTGCCCTCGATCCAGGCGGCGGGATTAGTTGCGCGCCCTGTTTCAGCCGCCGGCGCACCCGCCTCGGTCCCGGGCAACGGGAACTCCTGGTCTTCGGAATCAGCAGGCACGGCGGTGTTGAGGGCCTGTTGACCGTGCGGCTCGCTGGGGCCGGTGGTGTCTGTACCGGTTCCGTTCGAGTCGGCGGCGCCCGCACGGCCAGGCCCGGCCGCGTGATTGGCCGCTGCCCCGTCCCGCGGCGGGACGCCCGGATTGGATCCGGTGCCTGCGGGGCAGGCGGCGCGGGCCGCCTGTCCTCCCGCCGCCGCCTGCAACGTCACGGCCACATTCACATCGGCGGTCTTGAGCCGGGTCTCGTTCGCAGCCTCTTGGCCGAGACGCAGTGTCATGTCCAGGCGCAGGATCTGCCCCGCCTCCAGAATCCAGACGGTGTTGATGCGGGAACAAGACCACGGCCCCGTCAGCGAGGCTTCACCGGCAGGTTCCTCGCCCGACTCAACCTGCAGGACCAGATTCTTGGCGATCTGCAGGTCGGCGTCGCCGACGACGCCGGCCACGGTCAGCGCTCCGGCCTCGCTGCCGTTGTTGCGAATCCACAGGCCGGCGGTGATGGATCCACCGGGCACCAGCGGCGCACTCTCTTCAAACAACGGTGCCTGAAGCCGCGACGCGAAATTCCGTCCGTCCAGGCTGAGCTGCAGACGTTCATCGCCCGCGTATGCCGGACCGGCCGGCGCCAGAACCAAGAGGATCAACAGGACCGAAACTGAGGCGCGCCAAACCCAGGGTCGTCGTTCCTTTCGTCCGGTCACGCTACATCCTGTTCTGTTCCCTGAGCGAGCGGCGGGTTGGCAGCGCTTCCGCCTGCGACACGGCAGTGGTGCCGGCTCGGGCGCAGAGGTCGTCCCGGGCGTCCGTCGCCGGTTCGTTGTCCCCTCCTGCCGGACTGGACGGGAGCCCGGGGACATCGACTGAGCCGCCTTCTTTTCTCCGCTGGCGCAGCCCGCGAATCATCGCAAAGCCGCCATACGCAATGAGCGCGAGGGCTGCAAGCTGCACCAGGCCGCCGCGCCCGCCTTGTCCCAGGGCGTTGGCAACAAAGCCGACCGAGGGCACGGCATAGAACAGTTTGCCGCGAACCTGCACTTCCATAACGGGCATCTCGTCTTCCAGGGAGTTGTTATCCCCCTTGGTCACCAGCAACCGTTCACCGGTCTGCGCCGTGATGATAGCGGTGACGCGGTGTGTGACGACGACGGGGCTGTTGGATTCCACCTGGTAGGTGATGACGTCGCCGGTACTCAGCTCTGCGAAAGGGACAGGCTTCACCACCAGGAACGTGCCGGGCGCGTATTTGGGTGCCATGGAGTTCGTCAGCACCGTGTATGTCTGAGACCCGGTAACCAGAGGTATAACGACCAGCACGAGTGCTGCCAGGGTGACCGTCAGGAAGGCCAGGTAGGCAAGTCCCCTGCCTACCAGTCGAACAACATCCATGGGCTTCTCTCTCACATCTGAGCGGCAGACAACGGAATGGAAATCGCTGTAGACGAACCCTCCAGGGAGGCTGGCACGTCATCGGCGAGTTCCACCTGGAAACAAAAGGCGCGCGCTTGCCCCTTGGCCAGGCGGAAGGAAGGGAGCGCATCCGGGTCGGCACCAAAAAGGCCAGGGTCCGAGCAGGAGGCGAGATCCTCAGCGGCTGCGGACGTGATTTTGAGGAATCTGCCCAGCTCCTGCGATTCGATAATCGGCGCTACCGCCACCTTCGCCTCAACGGCAAAATCTGCAGTGGCATTGGCCTCGTTCGTCATGAGGACGCCGGCATACACAGTGCCCCCGGGCAACACCGCGCCCGCTGGTTTCGTGGACAATGTAAGCGTCGCCGGAGCACCGTTGGCCAGCGTCATATCCATGGGCCGGCTGTCGTCCCCGCTGAGGGTGACTGCGAAGTCGGCGGCCTGAACGGTGCCGGCATCGGCCGACACGCTCGCATTCCAGAGGGCATAAGTGACTTGAACGGCGAGCATACCCAGGGCAACCGCACCTGACATCAGCGCCGCTGCCGTCACAAAGCGCCGCATCCAACTCCCCCTGCCTCCCACTGGCTGGAGCCGATTCCCAGCGGGCCTGCTGACTGTCAAAACGAGGCAACCGTCTCCGCTACCTCACGGGCGTGGGCGTAACCTGCTCAAGCTTGAAGGCCACGTTGCTGAAGTCATACTTCGCGTTCACGCTCTGCCTCCGTGCGGTGTCCGCGTTGAAGGTGAAACTCACGGATGCTGTGACGCCCTCGACCGATTTCGAGAGGACGTTGGTTAGGTCAACGCCTTCCTTGGCCAGGGTGACTTCCGGCTTATTGATCGTTCCATCGACGAAGGCTGCGTCGAGAACGTTCTTCCCGTTTTTCCCGTCCACGCTGAGTTTCGCCTTGATGGCGTTGCCCTCAAGAACAACGTCCAGGTTCTGCTTGTAGGTCAGGGTCTCGCCGGGAATGACTCTGTGGGTTGTGAGGTCCACGGGGGCGTCCATCAGGTTGCTCGTCCAGATACCCTGCCCTGCCGTCAGGTTGAGGTTACCGGCCTGGATCGTGCCCATTTGTGCGGTCTGGTCCGCGTTCCAGGCTGCCAGCGTTCCGCCGCCACCGAGGAGCAACAGTGCGCCGGCGCCGATCGCAATAGTGCCCTTAACCATCTTGTTCATCTTCGACCTCATGCTGTGCTGACCCGGTAGGACGTTCCTCCCGCTGATACAACTCTCATCGGCACAACCAAAGATGAACGGTTGCATGAGCCAAAGGTTCTCGAAATTAGTAGCTGGACGGCCGGGCGAACCTCAAGAATCACCTCCAACCTCAAGATCATGGAGTCAGGAGAGCAACGGAACACGCCGCAGACGACAAAACAAGGACACCCACTGTTCTACGGCTGCGAGACACCACCGGCCACGTGTGGGGGTTGAACGTTACACAGGAGCAGGGCATCGTAGCTAAGAAGAGCCTGAGAGCTGGCCCACACATCGGCTCAACCGGTCTTTCGACTGCACGCCAGGCAGACACACAAGAAATGGGATAGATGGACACTCCGCAAGTAGCCGTCGTCATAGAAGACGACGAAGACATCCGGCGGCTCATCAGCAGTGTCCTCACCCAATCCGGCTTTTCGGTTCATGCTGCTGCAAGTGGCCAGGAGGGCGTAGCTGCGGTGAGGAAGTACTCTCCCAGCATCGTGACCCTGGACGTGGGGCTGCCGGACTTTGACGGGTTCGAGGCGGCACGGCAGATCCGCCTTTTCAGCGATGCCTACATCCTCATGCTCACGGCGCGGTCGAACGAAATCGATACCGTGTTGGGGTTCAAGTCAGGCGCGGACGACTACATCAACAAACCGTTCCGACCGTTTGAACTGCGTGCCCGGGTTTCGGCCATGCTCCGCCGCGCCCGCAATACCGGGCCGCTGCCAATGCAGCCTCCCGCGGCCATTGCAGTACCGACTGCTGTCTCTGCCGAGCAACCCGCGGCCCCCGCCCATCGGCCGGCCACAGGAAACGACGGCGGTGCCGCCGACGCGGTTGCGCTCGGCACGTACGACCACAACGGCCTCTCGCTGGACTATCCGACCCGTACGGTAACCGTGGACGCGGCCGCGGTGGAGTTGACCCGGACGGAATTCGAATTGCTGTTGACCCTCATGGACGGCGGCCGCACCGTGCGCAGCAAGCAGGACCTGGTGCGGCGCCTGCGGTTTGAGGAGTTTGACACGGGCTCCTTCGTGTCGGAGGCCGACGAACGCGCCGTCGAGGTCCACATGGCCAACCTGCGCCGCAAACTCGGAGATGATCCGCGTTCGCCCCGTTGGCTGGAGACCGTTCGCGGATTCGGTTATCGGATGGCCCGCTCGGCTGTCGCCAGGTAATCGGCAGCAAGGCGCCGCATCGTCTCGTCGCCGCAGCTTCCGATCGGGTCCAGCAGATCCCGCGCGGTCGCCAAGCCATGCCGGTTTCCCTCCGCGGCTTCGGTGGCCAGCCTTTGAACCTGCTGGCCCCAAAACGACAGCCGCAGTGCCCCGGCCACGCTGCTGGCAGTCTTGAGGCTCAGGGAAACATCCATGACCTTGTCGAGATCCTGTTCCTGGACCGCCTGGACAAGCCGCATCCTCCGGACATCCCACATGTCAATGTAGTCGGCCACGAACCTGCGGCAGGCGTGTTCGTCCCTCAGGTCCCTCGCCAGGGCATGCAGCACCGGCATCGCGACCACCGGCAGTTCGCAGGCGGCCAGGACGAGGGACACTGCCGGTCGGCCAGGGGCCGCCTCCCGTAGGCTGGGCTGGTCAGGGAAACTCATAGGTGCCAGTCTGGCCTCGGCAGCTCAGGAAGCCGGGCGGCGCAGCCCGAAGATCGGCCAAAGGAAAGCTGAACGAGGCGGCGGGCCGTTCACACCGGTGGCGAACCGACGAACTTCCCGACACGACAAAGGCAGATGCCCGGATTTCCGCGCCGGCTACCTAAGATGGCTATGCCACGTCTGTGCGTACAAAACCCGTTCCTGATGGCTGAAAGGCCAGTAATGCCCAATCCTGCCCAAGACACTCAACTGCCGAGCCGGCGCGACGTTCGCACGGGGGCAGCCGAGCCCGCGCCGCCGACGGGCATGATTCCAGTGATCCCGCTTGTGTCCAAGCCGTCCGGCGACCCGTATCCCGCCCGGCGGGAGTTGCGCACCGGCCTCATCCAAGTAGTGGCACCGGCGGCCGGTCAGGCGGCCGGTCCTACGAAGTATGTTCGCATCGAGAAGCCGCAGTCCGGCTCCTCCCGCGCTGCCCAACGCTCCAAAGCACCCCGAAAGACGGTCAGGACCGCCTGGGTAGTCAGCACCGTCGTCGTGCTTGCTGCCGTCGCCGCCGTGTGGTTCGCGTTCTTGCGGTAGCCCCTCCCTAGTCCTCCGCCGACGTGAGCTTGGCCAGGAGCGCAGCAAGTTCGGAGCGCTCGGCTGCAGACAGGGCGCCAAAATACTTCTCCGCATGCCTCACCTGGACCTCCCGGATGGCCCGTCCTATCTCCTGCCCAGCCTCGCTCAGGACGACCACCGTGGCCCTGCGGTCCGCCGGATCAGGCTCCCGCGAGCACCAGCCCCTCTCCTGCAAGCCATCGACGATGTCGGTCGCCGATCGCGGCGCTATCCGAAGCCGCTCGGAAAGTTCACCCAACCGCAGCGGGCCGTGCTGGCGGAGCATGCGCAGCGCCCTCGCTTGTGACGGGGCGACGCCGAGCGGGGCCATTCCCTCCCGGGCGCCCCTCCTGAGTTGACGCGACACGGCCCAGAACGCGTCCAGTAAACTTTCATCTGCCACGGGAATAGGCTACCAAGTTTTCCTGTTGTAACCTCATATTGAGGTAACCTCAGCAATGCGGGCGGCGCACGTTGCCCCCTTCATCACGGATCGAGGTGGTTCCGACGGAAACCTTCGGAATAACCGCCGGCCGCGGGCCCGTAAGGGAGCCGACGGCCGCAGAAAAAGAACAAGCCCGGCACGTACCGCTCAAGCGGATCGCCGCCCTGTTCCGACCATACGGGGGACAGCTGGCCCTCGTCACAGGCATCATCATCGCTTCCTCTGCCGCCGCCATGGTCTCGCCGTTCCTCCTGCGCGCGGTGATCGACACTGCCCTGCCCCGCCAACAGCTCCCGCTGTTGGCTTGGCTGACGGCCGGGATGCTGGCCGTCGCGGCGGTCACGGCCCTGTTCGGTGTTTTGCAAACGTGGATCGCGACCCGGGTGGGCCAACGCGTCATGCACAGCCTGCGGACCGAGGTCTTCGCGCACCTCCAGCGCCAGTCCGTCGGCTTCTTCACGCGGACACGGAGCGGGGAGATCCAGTCCCGCATCACACACGACATCGGTGGCATGCAGTCGGTGGTCACCTCGACCGCTACAGGCATTGCCACTAACCTGACCACCGTCGTCGCCACCGCAGTGGCCATGGCGGCGCTGTCCTGGCAGCTGTCGCTGATCTCGCTGCTGGTCATGCCGCCGGCCATTGTGCTGACCCGCAAGGTGGCCAAGGTGCGCCGGGAGCTGACCGCCCGCCGCCAGCGGGAACTGGCCGACATGAATGTGACCATCGAGGAGTCGCTCTCGGTCAGCGGAATCCAGCTGAGCAAGACCCTGGGCACCGGAGGCGACTTGGCCGCCCGGTTTTCCGCCTCGTCGGAGCGGCTGACCGACCTGGAACTTCGTTCCGAATTGGCCGGGCGCTGGCGGATGGCCACCATGAGCATCATCTTTGCCGCCGTACCCGCCGTCATCTACTTCGCCGCCGGCCTGCCGGGGGCCGCAGGGAACATCAGCATCGGCACGGTGGTGGCGTTCACCGCGCTGCAGGGCGGCCTTTTCCGGCCGTTGCTCGGACTGCTGAACGTGACGATCACCGTCACCAGCTCGCTGGCGCTCTTCGCCCGGATTTTCGAATATCTGGACCTGCCGGTGGAGATCGCCGAGCCCGTCTCCCCCGCCCCGGTGGATCCGTCGAAGGTCGCCGGCCACGTCCGCTTCGAGAACGTCAGCTTCAGCTATCCGGACAGCGAGACACCGGCCGTCGAGCATGTGAACCTGGCCGTCCCCGCCGGTTCCAGCCTGGCCCTGGTGGGCCCGACCGGATCGGGGAAGAGCAGCCTGGCCGCCTTGGTGGCCCGCCTGCAGGATCCGACGAAAGGTCGCGTCACCATCGACGGCGTCGACCTCCGCGCCCTGCGCCTGGCCGACCTGGCGGCCATTGTCGGAGTGGTCAGCCAGGACACCTACCTGCTACACACCACGGTGCGGGAAAACCTGCGCTACGCCAAGCCGGATGCCAGCGACGCCGACATCGAGCAGGCCGCACGGGACGCCCAGATCCACGACCACATCGCGGCGCTGCCGGATGGTTACGACACCGTCGTCGGGTCCCGGGGGCACCGGTTCTCGGGCGGCGAGAAGCAACGGATTGCCATCGCCCGGACCCTGCTGCGCAATCCCCCGGTGCTGGTGCTGGACGAGGCAACCAGCGCACTGGATACCCAGACCGAACACGCTGTCCAGCAGGCCTTCGACCGGCTGGCCGCCGGCCGCACCACCATCACCATCGCCCACCGGCTCTCGACTGTCCGGAATGCCGACCAGATCGCCGTCCTCGAGGCCGGCCGGATCGTCGAACAAGGAACACACGAGTCCCTGCTCGACGCCGACGGCCGGTATGCGGCGCTGGCCGCCTAGCAACCCGCGCCGTTTACTCCTTGAACACCGCGTCGATGACGCCCTGCGCCCACTCAAGGATGGCCAGGTCGGCCAGGTCCTTGCCGCCGATCCGGGCGGTCTTGGGCTTGGGGACAAGGATGAAGTCCAGCGCCGGTTTCACCTGCGACCCGGGGTACATCCGGTTCAGCCGCATCACCTTGGACTCCGGCAGCGCCGCCGGCGCGAACTTGATGAAGTTGCCCTGCACCGCCACGTCGGTCAGCCCGGCGGCGCGGGCCTCTACCCGGAAGCGCGCCACCGCCACGAGATTCCGGACGGGCTCGGGCAGCTCGCCGTAGCGGTCGGTGAGCTCGGCCACCACTTCGTCGATGGCTTCGTGTGTGGTTGCCTGGGCGAGCTTCCGATAGGCCTCCAGGCGCAGGCGCTCCCCCGGAACATAGTCGTGCGGCAGGTGGGCGTTGACGGGCAGTTCGATCTTCATTTCGGCGACCTTCTGCTCGGTTTCGCCGCGGAAATCCGCCACCGCCTCGCCGACCAGCCGGATGTACAGATCAAAACCGACGCCGGCAATGTGCCCGGACTGTTCCCCGCCCAGCAGGTTACCGGCGCCGCGGATCTCCAGGTCCTTCAGGGCCAGCTGCATGCCGGCGCCCAGCTCGTTGTGGGCGGCCACGGCTTTCAGCCGCTCGAGGGCCACCTCGCCCAGCGGTTTCTCGGCGTCGAACAGGAAATAGGCGTACGCCCGTTCCCGGCCGCGGCCCACCCGCCCGCGCAGCTGGTGCAGCTGGGAAAGGCCGTACCGGTCCGCCCGGTCGACGATCAGGGTGTTCGCGTTGGAAATATCCAGCCCGGTCTCGATGATGGTGGTGCAGACCAGGACGTCAAAGCGCTTCTCCCAGAAGTCGACAATGATCTGCTCCAGCCGTGACTCGCTCATCTGCCCGTGCGCCACTTCCACCCGCGCCTCGGGCACCAGCTCCCGGATCCGCGCCGCCTGCCGCTCGATCGACGACACCCGGTTGTGCACGAAGAAGACCTGACCCTCGCGCATCAGCTCGCGCCGGATGGCCGCCGACGTCTGCTTGTCGGTGTACGGGCCGACATAGGTCAGCACCGGATGGCGCTCCTCCGGCGGGGTGGCCAGCGTGGAGGTCTCGCGGATGCCGGTCAGGGACATCTCCAGGGTGCGCGGGATAGGCGTCGCGGACATGGCCAGGACGTCCACGTTGGTGCGCATCTTCTTCAACGCTTCCTTGTGCTCGACGCCGAAGCGCTGCTCCTCGTCCACGATGACCAGGCCCACGTCCTTGAACTGGACCTCCTTGGACAGCAGCCGGTGCGTTCCGATGACGACGTCGATGCTGCCGTTCTTGATGCCTTCCATCGTGTCTTTGGCTTCCTTGGCGGTCTGGAAGCGGGACAACGCCTTGACCCTGACAGGGAACCCGGAGAAGCGTTCGCTGAACGTCTCGAAGTGCTGCTGGGACAGCAAGGTGGTGGGAACCAGGACGGCAACCTGCTTGCCATCCTGGACCGCCTTGAACGCGGCCCGCACCGCGATCTCGGTCTTGCCGTAGCCCACGTCGCCCGAGATCAGCCGGTCCATCGGAACTTCCCGCTCCATGTCCGCCTTGACCTCGTTGATGGTGGTCAGCTGGTCGGGCGTTTCGACGTAGGGGAAGGCTTCTTCCAGCTCGCGCTGCCACGGGGTGTCGGGTCCGAAGGCGTGCCCCCGGGAGGCCATCCGGGCCGAGTACAGCCGGATCAGCTCCCCGGCAATCTCCTTGACCGCCCTGCGGGCCTGGCTCTTGGTCTTGGCCCAATCGGAGCCGCCCATCTTGGACAGCGCCGGAGCATCTCCGCCGACATAGCGGGTCACCTGGTCCAACTGATCCGTCGGCACGAACAGCCGGTCCCCCGGTGCGCCGCGCTTGGCCGCGGCGTACTCCAGCACCAGGTACTCCCGCATCGCCTTGGTGGGCCCGGCGCCGGTGGACCGCTGCACCAGTTCCACGAACTTTCCCACGCCGTGCTGCTCGTGCACCACGAAGTCGCCCTCGGTCAGCTGCAGCGGGTCCACCGCGTTGCGCCTGCGCGACGGCATCTTGCGCATGTCCTTGGTGGAGCGCGCGGTGGCGCGGCCCAGCAGGTCGGCTTCGGTCAGCAGGCCCAGCTTCAGCCCGTCGAACACAAACCCCTTGCCGGTGCTCGCGGTGGTGATTTCGATGATCCCGGGCTGCGGTTCGCTCTCCAGCGATTCGATGCGGGAGGCCGGGATTTGGGCATCGTGGAAGAGCTCGGCCATGCGGGCGGCCGGGCCCGGACCTTCGGTCGCCACGACCACACGCCACTGGTCGCGCACGCGGGAGCCAATGAACTCCATCATTTCGGCCACATCGCCCTGGTAGCCCCTCGGCTCCCTGGCCGCGATGGTCAGGGTGTCGATGTCCAGCACCGTTTCGTCGTCGGGGTTGAACGAGGTGATGGACCACCACGACACCTGCTGTTCCGCGGCCGTCGCCCGGGTGTCCCCCAGCGACCGGAAGCCGGCCTGCTCCAGGTCCCCCTGCAGCGCCAGGTCCAGCGGCGCGTCCCCGCCCTCGGAAGCCGTCGCCCACGCGGCGGCCAGGAACTCGTCGTTTGTCGTCTCGAGGTCATGGGCGCGGCCGCGCACCTTTTCCGGTTCAATGACGACGGCGATGGAGCCGGGCGGAAGCTCCCCGATGAACGGCACCATGGCGTCCACCAGCACCGGCGACAGCGATTCCATGCCTTCGACGGCGACGCCCCCGGCGATCTTCTCCAGCATGTCGGCCGCCGCCGGCATCTGCCCCTTCAGTTTGGCGGCGCGGCTCATGACCGAGGGCGTGATCAACAGCTCCCGGCACGGCGGGGCGTACAGCTGGGCGGGGTGCTTGACGTTCTCCCCGGCCAGGGAGCGCTGGTCGGCAACGGCGAACCAGCGCATCGATTCGACCTCGTCGCCAAAGAACTCGATCCGGACGGGGTGGTCGTCGGTGGGCGAAAAGACGTCCAGGATCCCGCCGCGCACGGCGAACTCGCCGCGCCGGCTCACCATGTCCACGCGGGCGTAGGCGGCTTCGGACAACCGCCGGACCACGTCGGGGAAGGCGACCTCGTCGCCCACCGTGAGTGAGACAGGCTGCAAATCCCCCAGCCCCTGCACGAGCGGCTGAAGCACCGCGCGCACCGGCGCCACCACCACCCGCAGCGGCGCCGCCCCGTCGTCGTGCTTCAGCC
>NZ_JBNHGL010000030.1:0-24649 GCF_059091245.1 Arthrobacter sp. Y3225116 | reverse complement strand
AACCGCGGCCCGGGAGCCTGCCGGCTGCCGGGCCGCGGCCGTGTCCGCATCCGGCACGAGTGCCTCCTCCGTCACGATAGAATTGGACATTATGGCCCATAGCACCGATTCCGACGCCCCGAAGCGGGGTCTCTTCTCACGCAAGCCCAAGGCTGGGAAACCGTCCAAAGCCAACAAGCAGCCCGGCCGGCTGAAGCAGATCGGCCAGGTCTTCCGGATGACCCGGCGCAATGACCCGAACGTTGTCTGGTTCATGCTGCTGGCCTTCCTCGGCATCGTCGCCGTCGGCCTGGTCATCGGCCTGCTGATCAACAACTGGGTCACGCTGCTGATCATCTCCATCCCGCTGGGCCTGCTGGCCGCCACCTTCATCTTGTCGCGGCGCGCCGAACGTGCGGCGTTCTCACAGATCGAGGGCCAGCCCGGTGCTTCCGGCGCGGCCCTCAGCGTGCTGCGCCGCGGCTGGATCCTGCAGGACCAGCCGGTGGCCGTGAACCCGCGCACCCAGGACGCCGTGTTCCGAGCCGTGGGCCGCCCCGGCATTGTGCTGGTCACCGAGGGCCCCTCGCACCGCGTGCGGCAGCTGGTCGAGTCGGAGCGGCGCAGGCTTCGCCGCATCCTGCCCAACGTCACGATCCATGTGATCGAGACCGGCCGCGGCGAAGGCCAGGTGGAGCTGAGCAAGGTGGCCAAGACCGTGCAGAAGCTCAAGAAGGAACTGACCAAACAGGAAGTCAGCGCGGTGGACAAGCGCCTGTCGGCCCTGGGCAGCAACAAGCTCCCCATCCCCAAGGGCGTGGACCCGTTCAAGGCCCGCCCGGACCGCAAGGCCATGCGCGGCCGCTAGGAGCGCGTCGCTGACTTACCGAGAGGCTGCCGGTTTCACCGGCAGCCTCTCTCGGGTTTAACGGGTAAAGGCCCGGTTGAGTTGAGGCCCGGCCGGGTTGAACCGGCCGTGAGGCGCTGGCTTAGCGGCGCACCAGGACGGTGCCCATGGCGCGATCGTGGAAGCCTCGCTGGTCGGGGTCGAAAATAACCGCCGGAATCACCAGGCACAGGAGGACGGTGCGCACGACGGCGGCCAGCAACCCGGGTGCGGAACCGTCGAGTTTGCGCACGTAGATGCCGAGCAGGCGGTGGCCGAAACTGTAGCCGAGCGTCCCCACCAGCAGCAGCTGCTCGACGGCGAACACCGCCAGGATGGCCAGCTGGCTGCCGCCCAGGAAGGCGTTCGCGATCGCGTAGCACAGGAGCCAGTCAATGAGCAGCGCCACGATCCGGCGCCCCGGACGCGCAATCGAGCCGGACCCGGATTGCGGGAGCCCGAGCCGCTGCCCGGGCCATTTCTGGATGTTGGACTGCGGGGGGCCTTCGAGCCAGGAACCAAGATCGCGTCTGCTTACCACCCCTCAAGTTTACCGGTCCTGCCTGCCGCGGGCTTCCCCGGGCTACGGGCCCGAGTTCCCGCCGGTAAAGCGTGAAGGCCACTGACGGTAAACTTGCAGTGCACGTCGATTTCGTAACCTGCCCGAAACAATTGCGACACTGTCGGGAAATTCCCTGCTCCTAATGTTGTAACTGTTGCCGGCCCCGTACAGCGGAGGCAGGTTCCCCCAGAATGCGTAAGGAGCATGACCCGATGTTCAAGAATGCGGACGAGGTCCTCAAGTACATCGCCGACGAAGACGTTAAGTTCGTCGATATCCGTTTCACCGATCTGCCCGGCGTCCAGCAGCACTTCAACGTGCCGGCCAAGACCGTTGACGCGGACTTCTTCGTGAACGGCCAACTCTTCGACGGCTCCTCGATCCGCGGCTTCCAAGGCATCGCCGAGTCCGACATGCAGCTGATCCCGGATGTTTCCACCGCCTTCATCGATCCGTTCCGCGTCGAGAAGACGCTGGCGCTGAACTTCTCCATCGTGAACCCGCGCACCGGCGACCCCTACCACCGCGACCCGCGCGGCGTGGCCGAGCGCGCCGAGGCGTACCTGGCCTCCACCGGAATCGCCGACACCGCGTTCTTCGCCCCGGAAGCCGAATTCTTCATCTTCGACGACGTCCGTTACCAGTCCAGCCCCGAGCATTCCTTCTACCGGGTGGACTCGGTCGAGGCGTACTGGAACTCCGGAAAGCGGGAAGAAGGCGGGAACCAGGGGTACAAGACCCCGGTTAAGGGCGGCTACTTCCCGGTGGCCCCCACCGACAAGCAGGCGGACCTGCGCGACGCGATCTGCGTGGAGCTGGACGCCGTCGGCCTCGAGGTCGAGCGCTCCCACCACGAGGTCGGTGCCGCCGGCCAGGCCGAGATCAACTACAAGTTCAGCACGCTGACGCACGCGGCCGACGATCTGCTGAAGTTCAAGTACATCGTCAAGAACGTCGCCGACGCCTGGGGCAAGTCCGCCACGTTCATGCCCAAGCCGGTGTTCGGCGACAACGGCTCCGGCATGCACTGCCACCAGTCGCTCTGGACCGGCGGGCAGCCGCTGTTCTACGACGAGAAGGGCTACGCCGGCCTCTCCGACACCGCCCGCTGGTACATCGGCGGCCTGCTCAAGCACGCTTCCGCCGTGCTGGCGTTCACCAACCCGACGGTGAACTCCTACCGCAGGCTGGTGAAGGGCTTCGAGGCCCCGGTGAACATGGTCTACTCGCAGGGCAACCGCTCGGCCGGCATCCGTATCCCGATCACCGGCTCCAACCCGAAGGCCAAGCGCATCGAGTTCCGCGCTCCGGACCCCAGCTCGAACCCCTACCTCGCCTTCGCCGCGCAGCTGATGGCAGGCCTGGACGGCATCAAGAACCGGATCGAACCTGCCGACCCGATCGACAAGGACCTGTACGAGCTGCCCGCCGAGGAAGCCAAGGACATCCAGAAGGCTCCGGGTTCGCTGGAGGAAGCGCTCGAGGCACTGGAGGCGGACAACGAGTTCCTGCAGGCCGGCGGTGTCTTCACCCAGGACCTGATCGACACCTGGATCGCCTACAAGCGCGAAGAGGAAATCGCGCCGCTGGCCGCCCGCCCGAACCCGTACGAATTCGAGCTCTACTACGGCTGCTAGCGAGACTGCGCGGCAGACTTGCGGTTAGTCCGCAGGGAGTCCGCACGAGCTGCCAACACTTCGGTGACGGCGGCACGTGCGGACTCTTCTTTGTCCGGAAGGCAGGTCTTCTACCGCCGCTCTGCATCCCTGAACCTGGCCTCGTAGGTATACGGCGCGCCGGTTGCGGCTATGCGAAGACCGGCTCAGCCGGCTGCTGGTCCGAGACCACCGGTGCGGCGAATCAGGCGCCCAGCGAGAGGAACAGCCCGATGAAATTTCCTGCCTAGCTCGTGACAAGCTCTTATGGCATCAATAGTCTCAGAGCATGAGCCAGGGCATACAGGAGTGGAACCGGAAACAGCAGAGGCTCATGCTGGTGGTCTTATTCAGCGCGCTCATCGTTTCCTGGCTGAACTTGGTGCTGTCCTTCGTTGAACCTTGGCACTGGCTGATACTTGGCCTCCAGACGGCGCTCACGATAATTTCCATCGCTCTGCTGACACGTTTTGTTCTCCGCCAGCGAGACGAATACTGGCGAGAAAGGGGAAAGGATCCCAAACACCCTGAACTTTGAAGCTCGATGGAATGGCGGTACGGACTGGTTGCCGGTATCCATGCACTGCCCAAGGAAGCCGGTAGTAGCGACACCTTTGCTGTGTCGACCGCGGAGTGCTCCGGCTCGTTCACCCGAGTGCCCCGGCGTGCACTCGTCATCCGATCAGACCGAACGGTGAGCGGCTGCCGGAGAGAGTCTCGGCTGTGACTTCGAGGCGTGGCAAAATGATGCCTATGGGCGAAAGCGGGGGGCCCGCACCTCAGAGCCGCACGCCGCGACCGGTCAGGGCCGCGCTCATCGGCGCTGCCGTCACCTTCCTGGTGTTTCTGGTCATCCTGCGCGTCGGAGTCGCCTATTCGCTGGTGCTGACTGCCACCGCAATGCTGTTCGCGGGAGTGGTGGCGATCATCCGCGGCGCGATGCGCAGGTAATGACGCCGAGCTGCGCGGGTAAGGCCCGGCGCGCCGCTCAACCGCCCCGGTGGGTCTCGGCGGCGCCGTTCAGCTGTCCCGGGGCGTCTCGGTGACGGCTGTCAGCAGGAACACCGAGTCCTCGGATGCCTCCACCGAGTGGCGCTCCTGCGGGATCACGGCGAGCTGGTTCTGATTGACGGCCATGCGGCCGGACGCGGACACCACGGTGACCGCCCCTTCCAAAACCAGCAGCGTGCCGGCCAGCGGGGCGTTGTGCTCCCCCAGCTCCGCGCCGGCCTTCAAGGCCAACACCGTCTGGCGCAGCGGACCGTCCTGGGCCACCAAGGCGGCACTGCGCCCGTGCGGGGCTCCGACCGCCACGGCCAGGTGTTCGCGTCCAAGCACATCGATGTCGGTCATGTCCGGCGCCTCCTTCGGTTGGGTTCCGGCCTCAGCCTAACCCGGTGCCCTGTTCCCGGCCACACCAACAGGGCGGGGCCCGACGGCGGCGCACCCCCGTGCGTCGGAGGGCGCCGCCGTCGGCCGGTCAGAGGAGCTCAGAGGACCTTGGCCAGGAAGTCCTGGGTACGTGCCTGCTGCGGAGCGCCGAAGAGTTCCTCCGGCCTGCCTTCTTCCACGATGTTGCCGTCGGCCATGAAGATGACGCGGTCGGAGACTTCGCGGGCGAAGCCCATCTCGTGAGTGACCACCACCATGGTCATGCCTTCCGCCGCCAGATCCTTGATGACCTGCAGCACCTCCCCCACCATTTCCGGGTCCAGGGCGCTGGTGGCCTCGTCGAAGAGCATGATGTCCGGGTTCATGGCCAGGGCCCGCGCGATGGCCACGCGCTGCTTCTGTCCGCCGGAGAGCTGGGCCGGGCGGGCGTCGGCCTTCTCGGACAGCCCCACCCTCTCCAGCAGCTCGAGGGCCTTGCTGCGTGCTTCGGCCTTGCCGAGCTTCTTGAGCTCCACCGGGGCCAGCATGATGTTCTCCAACACGGACTTGTGCGGGAACAGGTTGAAGTGTTGGAAGACCATGCCGATGTGCTGGCGTACCTTGTCCAGGTCGACCTTCGGGTCCGTCAGGTCGAAACCGTCGACCACCACGGTTCCCCCGCTGATGTCCTCCAGCTTGTTTAGGCAGCGCAGGAAGGTCGACTTGCCGGAGCCGGACGGCCCGATCACGCAGACGACTTCGCCTTCGGCCACCTCGACGTCGAGGCCCTTGAGGACCTCGTTGCTGCCAAAGCTTTTTCTGAGTCCGGCGACGTGAATCTTGCTCACTTGTTGAACCTCTTATCCAGGATGTTGGAAAGCTTGATCAGCGCGGTGATCACCACGAAGTACAGCGCCGCGACGATCAGCAGGGTTTCGCCGGTGCGGAAGTTGGAGGCGTAGATCTGCTGGCCCTGATAGGTCAGTTCGGCGAAACCGATGACCGCCAGCAGGGAGCTGTCCTTGAGCGTGATGACGAACTGGTTGATGAAGCTGGGGGTCATGATCTTGACCGCCTGCGGGATCACAACCTTCTGCATGGACTTGACGTAGCCCAGGCCCAGGCTGCGGCTGGCTTCCATCTGGCCGGGATCCACGGACTGGATGCCGCCGCGGACGATCTCGGTCATGTAGGCGCCGGCGTTCAGGCTCAGCGTCAGCACGCCGGCGGTGAGGACGTCGATCGGCGCCCCGGTCAGCTGCGGCAGGCCGAAGTAGAAGAAGAACGCCTGGACCAGCAGGGGCGTCCCGCGGAAGATGCCCACGTAGGTGGTAGCGATTCCGCGCAGCACGATCCGGCGCGATACCTTCAGGAACCCGAAGGCAACGCCCAGGACCAAGGCGATGATGATGGACACCGCCGTGGCGAACAGCGTGAGCCCCAGGCCCTTCATCAGGGCGGGGAGGCTGTCGGTCAGCAGTTGCCAGAAGCTGCTCTGCCCGGCGGTCTCCGGCGAGGCGAGGTACTTGTCCAGGATCTGCTGGTATTCGCCGCTGGCCTTGAGCTCGGCCAGGCCGGCGTTGAAGGCCGCGATCAGTTCGGGATTCCGGTCCTTGTTGACCGCGAAACCGTAGGAACTTCCGCGTTCCTTCTCCGTGACGGCCTTCAGCCCGTTGTTTTGGGCGATGCCGTAGGCGAGGACCGGGTAGTCGTCGAAGACTGCCACGGAGTTGCCGGCCTTGACGTCGTCGTACATGGTGGCCGACTGGTCCAGCGGCTTGACCGTGAAACCGTACTCTTCGGCGATGGAGTCGGCGAAGGCTTCACCCTCGCTGCCGCGCTTGACCGCGACTGTCTCGCCCGCGAGGTCCTCGTACGAGGTGATCTCGTTGTTGCTCTGCGCCACGGCCATCTGCACGCCCGAGTCGAAGTACGGGTCGGAGAAGTCGAAGACCTGCCGCCGCTCGTCCGTGATGGACATGCCGGCGATGACTCCATCCACCTGGTTGGACTGCAGCGCCTGCAGCGCGGCGTCGAACCCGAGCGAGCGGATTTCCACCTCGAAACCCTGGTTCTCGGCGATCGCCCGCAGCAGGTCCATGTCGATGCCGACCAGTTCGCCGCCCTGGCGGAACTCGAAGGGGGCGAACGTCGTGTCGGTACCGATGACGTAGCTCTTGCCGCTGGCGCTCTGCGGCGCCTGGGCCGCAGCCGCGGCCGCGTTGCCGCCGAAGACCAGCGAGAGCACCGCCAGCAGTCCGGTCAGGGCCAGCAGGCGCCGTCCCAGCCCGGTGCGTTGGAGGGTGTGCAAACTAAACAGCTCCTAGATTTGTTCTCAGGGCGCGCCTGTACAGCCTGTGCGAGGCGCAAAAGATCCTCATTGAGGGTACAGACCGGTGACCGGCGGCACCACTTGGCGTCGGGGAGGCTACGTGCCGTAACCGTAGAAGTAGCGCTCGAAGATGGCCCGGGCGCGGCGGGTCAGGCGCAGGTAGTCTTCCTCGATCGCCGCAGCGTTCCCGGGCTCGTAACCGCACCAGCGTGCCACCGCTTCGAGGTCCCGGCGCGAGGCCGGCAGCACGTCTGAGTTCTTCCCCGCCCAGATCACATTGGCCGACCGGATCCGGGTGGCCAGGCTCCAGCTTCGCCCGAGGGCGGCGGCGTCCTCGCCCGGCAGCAGCCCGGCGGCTGCGATGGCGGAGAGCGCTTCGAGCGTGTTGGTGGTGCGCAGCTCCGGGAGCTTCCGGGCGTGCTCCAGCTGCAGCAGCTGGACCAGCCACTCCACGTCGCTGAGTCCCCCGCGGCCGAGCTTCAAATGGCGGGCCGGATCGGCGCCGCGCGGGAGCCGCTCCGATTCCACCCGCGCCTTGATCCGGCGGATCTCGCGCACCTGATCGTTTCCCAGCCCCTCCGGGTAGCGGATCGGATCCACGAGCGCGACGAACTCGTCCGCCAGGTTGTCGTCGCCGGCCATCGGGCGGGCGCGCAGCAAGGCCTGCGCCTCCCAGACCAGGGACCAGCGTTGGTAATACTCGCGGTAGGAGTCCAGCGAGCGCACCATCGGCCCGTTCTTGCCTTCCGGCCGCAGCGCGGCATCCACTTCGAGCACCCGTTCAGCCAGCACCGGAGGTGTGCAGGGCTGCTTCAGGAGGGAAGAGATCCGCGTGACGATGCGCTCCGCCTGCTGCTGGGCCAGGCCGGGGTCGGCTCCCGGCAAGGGCCGGTGCACGTACATGACGTCGGCATCCGAGCCGTAGCTGATTTCCCGTCCGCCCTGCCGGCCCATGGCCACCACCAACAGGGCCGTCAGCCGTTCCTCAGACTCCAGCACGGAGGTTTCCGCCACATGGAGCGCGCCGAGCACGGCGGCGCGGTCTGCGTCCGCCAGCGCGGCGCCGACCTGGGACTGCTCCAGCAACCCGGAGGAGTCGGCGAGCGCGATGCGCAGCGTTTCCCGGCGCCGGATCAGCCGGATCAGCCGGATGGCCTCCTCGGGCACCGGATGGCGGGACATCTTGGACCGGATTTCCTGCCACTGGGCGTCGAAGCTGAGCGGGACGAGGTCCTTGTCGGTGCCCAGCCAGGCCGTGGACTCCGGCGAGACCTCCAGCAGGTCCGTGATGAAACGGCTGCTGGAAAGGATGTGGCACAGCCGTTCGGCGGCCGAGCTTGAGTCCCGCAGCATGCCCAGGTACCAATGAGAGTCTCCCAGCCGTTCGCTCAACCGGCGAAAGCCCAGCAGGCCCGCGTCCGGATCGACACCGGAAGCGATCCATTCCAGCAAGACCGGAAGCAGCTGGCGCTGCAGCGACGCCTTCCTGCTGACCCCGCCGGTGAGCGCCTCGATATGACGCATCGCGCCGCGCGGATCCTGGTAGCCCAGCGCGGCCAGCCGGCCCTGCGCGGCCTCCGGGGTCAGCCGCACCTCGTCCAGGCTCAGGTTGGAGGCCGCGGCCAGCAGCGGCCGGTAGAAGATGCGTTCGTGCAGCGCCCGCACCCTGCGCTTGGTCTGCTGCCACTTCTCCAGCAGCTCGGCCGGCGCCGGTCGCCTCTCGAGCAGCGCGCCCTGCGCGGCTTTGGCCAGCACGCGCTGCGCCTGCTCGTCGTCGGGCATCAAGTGGGTCCGGCGCAGGTGCACCAACTGGATCCGGTGTTCCAGGACGCGCAGGTACCGGTAGGCCTCATCGAATTCCTGGGCGTCGGTGCGCGAGATGTAGCCGGCCGTGCTCAACGCCGCGATGGCCGACGTCGTGTCGCGCTGGCGGATGGATTCGTCGACCCGGGCATGCACCAGCTGCAGCAACTGGACCGTGAATTCGACGTCGCGGAGCCCGCCGCGGCCCAGCTTGATCTGGCGGCCGCGCTCATGGGCCGGGATGTTGTCGGTGACCCGGCGCCGCATGGACTGCACAGACTCGACGAACCCTTCCCGTTCCGACGAGGACCACACCAGCGGCGACACCGCTTCCTCGTACCGGCGGCCCAGCTCGGCGTCCCCGGCCACGGCCCGGGCCTTCAGGAGTGCCTGGAACTCCCAGCTCTGCGCCCAGCGCCGGTAATACGTCAGGTGCGAGTCCAGCGTCCGGACCAGCGGCCCGTCCTTGCCCTCCGGGCGCAGGTTGGCGTCGACTTCCCAGAGCCCGGGTTCCGGGCCGGGTGAGGAGATGGCGCGGGCCGTTCCGCTGGCCAGCGCCGCGCCGATCACCCCGGCCTCGGTGTCCGCGAGCCCGTCGGCCTCGACGACGTACACCACGTCGACGTCGGAAATATAGTTCAGCTCCCCGGCCCCGCACTTGCCCATGCCGATGATGGCCAGCCGCACCGCCGCGACGTCGCCGGCGCCGAAACGTTCCGCCGCCTCGGCCCGGGCCACGGCAAGCCCGGCGTCCAGCGCGGCCGCGGCCAGGTCCGCCAGTTCCCGGGCGGCGTCTGGCAGGAAGTCGACCGGGGAGGCCGCGGAGAGGTCGCGGATCGCCAGTTCGGACAGGTGCCGGCGGTACGTGCTCCGCAGCGCGACGTAGGCGTCCTTGCCCGAAAACGAGGCGACCGGCTGTCCCGACAAGGGGTCCGCCCCGACGGAACGCAGCAGCGAGCTGCGCAGCCGGGACGCGGGCACCCGGCCGGGTTCCGGTCCTATATCCGTGTCGAGGACGTCCAGATGCTCCGGCCGGCGGAGCAGGAAGTCCGCCAGTGCCTCGGAAGCCCCGAGCAGCCGGAACAGGGCTTCGCTGCCGTCGCCGCCCATGTTGATGACGTCCGCCAGGGACGGGTTTTTCTCCAGCAGGCGCACGAGTGACACCAGCGCCTGGTCCGGGTCGGCGCTGACCGCGAACCCGGCCTCCAGCCGCTCCTGGCTGATGCCGGACAGTTCACTGGCCTGCAGGAACCGGGTGCTGCGCTCCAGATCGTGGAATCCTCGGGCGATCAAGCGCCGGTTCGTCAGCACGTGTCCGCCCTAGAGGATTCCGATGTTGCGCTTCAGCTCGTGCGGGGTGACCTGCAGCCGGTAGTCGTGCCACTCGGCCCGCTTGTTGCGCAGGAAAATCTCGTACACCTGTTCGCCCAGGATCCCGGCGACCAGCTCCGACTCCTCCATGCTGCGGATGGCGTCATGCAGGCTGGACGGCAACGGGTCCAGGCCCATCGCCCGCCGCTCGGCGGTGCTCAGGCTCCACACGTCGTCCTCGGCGGCCGGCGGCAACTCGTAGCCCTCCTCGATGCCCTTGAGCCCGGCGCCCAGGAGCACCGCGTAGGACAGGTAGGGGTTGGCCGCCGAGTCGATGCCCCGGTATTCCACCCGGGCGGACTGGCCCTTGCTCGGCTTGTACAGCGGCACCCGCAGCAGCGCCGACCGGTTGTTGTGGCCCCAGGACACGTAACTGGGGGCCTCTCCCCCGCCCCACAGGCGCTTGTAGGAGTTGACGAACTGGTTGGTGACGGCGGTGAATTCGGGTGCGTGGCGCAGGATCCCGGCCATGAATTGGCGCGCCGTCTTGGAGAGCTGGAATTCGGCGCCGGCTTCGAAGAATGCGTTCGAGTCTCCCTCGAACAACGAAAAGTGCGTGTGCATGCCGGACCCCGGGTGGTCGGAGAACGGCTTGGGCATGAAGGTCGCGTAGATGCCCTCCATCAACGCCACTTCCTTGACCACCGTGCGGAAGGTCATGATGTTGTCCGCGGTCTGCAGTGCATCGGCGTACCGGAGGTCGATTTCGTTTTGGCCGGGCCCGTCCTCGTGGTGGCTGAACTCCACCGAGATGCCCACGTTTTCCAGCATGGTCACCGCGGTGCGGCGGAAGTCCTGGGCAACACCGCCGGGCACGTGGTCGAAATACCCGGCGTGGTCCACGGGCACCGGGACCCCGTCCGGACCCAGCTGGTCGGACTTGAGCAGGTAGAACTCGATTTCGGGGTGCGTGTAGCAGGTGAAGCCCATCTCCGCGGCCTTGCCCAGCGTCCGCTTGAGGACGTTGCGGGGGTCGGCGGTGGACGGTTCGCCGTCGGGGGTGAGCACGTCGCAGAACATCCGGGACGTTTGCTCCGCTTCGCCCCGCCACGGCAGGATCTGGAACGTGGTGGGATCCGGCTGGACCAGCATGTCGGACTCGAAGACCCGGGCCAGCCCTTCGATCGAGGAGCCGTCGAAGCCGAGCCCCTCCTCGAAGGCGCCTTCGACCTCGGCCGGGGCCAGCGCCACCGATTTCAGCGACCCGACGATGTCGGTGAACCAGAGCCGGACAAAGCGCACGTCGCGTTCCTCGATGGTACGGAGGACGAATTCCTGCTGACGGTCCATGTGCTGCCTTTCGCTGTGTCCGGGCCACGGCATCCAAAACTGCATGCCAAGGCCTGCGGTGGTCTGCTTCCCTTTAGCCTACTGGCAGCACAACCGAAGTTGGCGCCCCCGGTAACGCAGCCGCGCACAAGTGGAGCAGCAGTCGTCTGAGGATTAGGCTCTACCACATGCCCACTTCACAGACTTCCGGCGCCGAGCAGCCGGCTCCTTACGGCACGTCGGCGGCGGCATCGGCTTCCCGCCCGGCCCGCCGCACCCGCATCCACCACCTGCAGCAGGCCAAGGACGAGGGCCGGCGCTTCGCCATGCTGACGGCGTACGACCAGTACACCGCGGAAATCTTCGACGCCGCCGGCATCGAGGTGCTGCTGATCGGGGACTCGGCGTCCAACAACGTCCTGGGCAACGAGACCTCCCTGCCGATCACCGTGGACGAGATGCTGCCGCTCTGCCGGGCGGTCGCCCGCTCGGCCCGCAGCGCCTTCGTCGTTGCCGACCTGCCCTTCGGCAGCTACGAGGTGTCGCCGGCGCAGGCGGTGGAAACGGCCGTGCGCTTCCTGAAGGAAACCGGCGTCCACGCGGTGAAAATGGAGGGCGGCGCCTACTATGCGGACACCGTCCGGGCCATGGTGCAGGCCGGAGTCCCGGTACTGGCGCATATCGGCTTCACTCCGCAGAGCGAACATGCGCTGGGCGGCTACCGGGTGCAGGGCCGCGGCGACGACGCCGAACGGCTCATCGACGACGCCCTGGCCTTGGAAGCTGCCGGAGCCTTCGCGGTGCTCATGGAGATGGTCCCGGCCGAGGCGGCCGCCAAGGTGGACCAGGCCCTGCGTGTCCCCACGATCGGGATCGGGGCCGGGCCGTCGACCACCGGCCAGGTCCTGGTCTGGCAGGACATGGTCGGCCTGCGTGGCGGCAAGATGGCGAAGTTCGTCAAACAGTATGCGGACGTGCGCACGGTGATTTCCGACGCCGCCGCCGCCTTCCGCTCGGACGTCCAGGACGGCGCATTCCCCGGCCCGGAGCACTCCTTCTAGGCGGCGCGCGTCCCTTCAGGCTCCGGCGGCCTCCAGGCGCGGCGTCCCTGTAATCGGCTAATCGGCGCACCCCGCGCCGGGGCAGGCGCCGGCGGGATCAGTCGTCCTCCGCGTCCCACTCCTCGTTGCGCCGCTGCACCTTCTCCAATGCGTGCTCGGCCTCTTCGCGGGTCTCGTAGGGGCCGATCAGCTGGGTCCAGTCGGACTGGGCGCCCACTTCCACCTGATGGGTGACCACGTTGTACCAGAAATCCGCCATGCCGGCCTCCTTACGTTGACGGCGCCCGGCAGCGTTCGAAGGCTGTTGCCCCTCCGCTGTCGGGCACCTCTGCAGCACCTATATGATCGATACTATGCCCCACAACGCAGCAACAGCACCCGTCGGAACCCTCGTTCAAGGCACAGTCAGCCCCCCGTTGCCCGTTCCCCCTTCGATCGTCCGGCCCGAGTACGCGTGGAAGCCGGCGCCGGCCAAATTCACCGGCTCGGAGGTCAAGACGCCGGAGACCATCGAGAAAATCCGCGTCGCCGGACGGATCGCCGCACAGGCCATCGTGGAGGTCGGCAAGCACATCGAGCCGGGCGTGACCACCGACGAGTTGGACCGGATCGGGCATGAATTCCTGCTGGACCACGGGGCGTATCCCTCCTGCCTGGGCTACCGCGGCTTCCCCAAGTCGATCTGTTCCTCGGTGAATGAAGTGATCTGCCACGGCATTCCGGACACCACCGTGCTGCAGGACGGGGACATCATCAACATCGATATCACCGCCTACCTGGACGGCGTCCACGGGGACACGAACTACACCTTTTTGGTCGGCGACGTCGATGAAGAGTCCCGCCTGCTGGTCGAGCGCACCCAGGAGTCGCTGCGCCGCGGCATCAAGGCCGTGGCCCCGGGGCGGGAAATCAACGTCATCGGCCGGACCATCGAGTCCTATGCCAGGCGTTTCGGCTACGGCGTGGTCCGCGATTTCACCGGCCACGGCGTCGGCGAGGCCTTCCACACCGGCCTGATCATCCCGCACTACGATGCCGCCCCGGCCTACAGCCGGGCGATCGAGCCGGGCATGGTTTTCACCATCGAGCCCATGCTGACCCTGGGCACGATCGAGTGGGAGATGTGGGATGACAATTGGACGGTCGTCACGAAGGACCGGAGGCGGACCGCCCAGTTCGAGCACACCCTGGTGGTCACCGAGACCGGGGCGGAAATCCTCACCCTCCCCTAGCCTTTCGCAGCCTGACACCGCCGGACACAGCGGGTAGGCTTCCGGTAGTCCGGCGAGGCACGCCGGGGCTCAACGCGCACGGAGGTGGCATGGCGACCCAGGACATCGTGGCCAAGAAGGCAGCCAAGCGGGCGGCCCGGTCGGCGATCGGCATCGACATCGGCGGAACCGGCATCAAGGGCGGCATCGTCGACCTCAAAAAGGGCATCCTGGTCGGCGACCGCATCCGCTATGACACGCCCCGTCCGTCCAGTCCCGAGGCCGTTGCCGACGTGGTCGCGCGCATCGTCAAAGAGCTCAGCGCCCGCCCGGAAGGACCGGAATCCGACCGGCCGGTGGGCGTGACGTTCCCCGCCATCATCCGCCACGGCATTGCACGGTCGGCGGCCAACGTGGACGAGCGCTGGATCGGGACCGACGTCGACGCGCTGCTCACGCACCGGATGTCCCGCCCCGTCCAGGTGATGAACGACGCCGACGCGGCCGGCCTGGCGGAGGTCCGCTACGGGGCGGGTGCGGGGGTAAAGGGCACCGTGCTGGTCATCACCCTGGGTACGGGCATCGGGTCGGCGTTCATCTTCGACGGCAAGCTGGTCCCGAACGCCGAATTAGGCCACCTGGAGCTGGACGGGCACGACGCCGAGTCGAAGGCATCCGCCGTGGCCCGCGAACGCGATGGACTGGACTGGGCGGAGTACTCGCAGCGCCTGCAGCGGTACTTTTCGCACGTCGAGTTCCTGTTCTCGCCGGAACTGTTCATCATCGGCGGCGGCATCTCGAAACGGAGCGAGGACTTCCTGCCCCGGCTTCAGCTGGCCACGCCGATCATCCCGGCCCAGCTGCGCAACAACGCCGGCATCGTGGGGGCGGCCCTGCAGGCGGCCCTGCACTTCGGCTTCGCCAAATAGGCCGGCAACCGGAAGGTTTGGTGCCGGTGGCGGCCTCGGCTTCCCCTCCGCAGCCGCCACCGGAGTCTTGGTCGCGCTACTGCGCTGTCAACGGCCGTTGCCGGCCTTCGGGCCCCTGCTGGCCGTTCCGCTGCGCATCGTGGCGCAGCTGGTCGATCGCGGATTCGAAATCCTCCAACGATTCGTAGCCCTGGTAGACGCTGGCGAACCGCAGGTAGGCGATCAGGTCCAGCTTCTTCAGCGGGCCAAGGATGGCCAGGCCCACCTCATGCGCGTCGATTTCCGCGGCCCCGCTGGCGCGGACCGACTCTTCGACTTCCTGGGCCAGCATGGCCAGGTCGTCTTCCGTCACGGGACGGCCCTGGCAGGCCTTGCGCACGCCGTTGACGACCTTGGTCCGGCTGAACGGCTCGCTGACACCGGAACGCTTGATCACGCTGAGGCTGGTGGTCTCCACCGTGGTGAAGCGGCGCCCGCAGGCCGGACACTGGCGGCGCCGCCGGATCGCCGAACCGTCGTCGGTCAGCCGGCTGTCCACCACCCGCGAATCGGAGTTGCGGCAGAACGGACAGTACACGCCACACTCCTTCGCTCGGGACAGCCAACCCATTCATCCTAGAACCATATGTAGGTGAATTACAAGACTGTCATTACTACATGTTGGGGTTGAGCCCTGTTCAGGCGAACCGGATGGCGACGGCGTCGCCGTGGGCCGGGAGGTCCTCGGCGCGGGCCAGCGCGGCGATGTGCCCGCTGACTTCCCGCAGCGCCGCGTCGCCGTAGTTGACCACCTGCACGGCACGCAGGAAGGTCGTCACGTTCAGGCCGCTGGCGAAGGTGGCGGTCCCGCTGGTGGGCAGGACGTGGTTGGAGCCGGCGCAGTAGTCGCCCAGGCTCACGGGGCTGTAGTCGCCCACGAAGATCGCTCCCGCGTTGCGGATCCGGGCGGCCACCGCGGCCGCGTCGGCGGTCTGGATCTCCAGGTGTTCGGCGGCGTAGGCATCGCAGACGGCGATGCCCTGTTCCAGCCCGTCCACCAAAATGGTCCCCGACTGCGGGCCGGACAGCGCCTCGCGTACGCGGGCGGCGTGTTTGGTCCGGGCGACCTGCCCGCCGAGTTCCCGGCGCACTGCCGCCGCCAGTTCCTCCGAAGCCGTGATCAGGACGGAGGCTGCGTGCGGGTCGTGCTCGGCCTGGCTGATGAGGTCGGCGGCCACGAACGCCGGATTGGCAGTCTCGTCGGCCAGGATGGCGATCTCGGTGGTGCCGGCCTCGGCGTCGATTCCCACCACGCTCTTGACCAGCCTCTTGGCGGTGGCCACATAGACGTTGCCGGGGCCGGTGACGACGTCCACCGGCTCCAGCGCCGGGCCGTGCCCGTTCGCGGGAGCGCCGTAGGCGAACGCGGCCACCGCCTGCGCGCCGCCGATGGCGTACACCTCGTCGATTCCCAGCAGTTTGGCGGCGGCCAGGATGGTCGGGTGCGGGAGCGAGCCGAAGTCTTTCTGCGGCGGCGACGCGAGCGCGATGGACGCTACGCCGGCGGCCTGGGCGGGTACCACGTTCATGACGACCGATGACGGGTACACCGCCAGCCCGCCGGGGACGTAGAGTCCCACGCGGTTCACCGGGATCCATTTGTGCGTCACCACCGCTCCGTCACCGATCTCGACGTCGGTGTCAGCCGGCTTTTGCGCCGCGGCGAACCGACGGGCGCGCGTGATCGATTCCTCCAGGCCGGCGCGGACCTGCGGATCCAGCTGTTCCAGGGCTTCGTCCAGCGCGGCCGCCGGCACGCGGGGATGCAGTTGCTCCACCCCGTCGAAGCGGTGGGCAAGCTCCGCCAGGGCGGCGAACCCGCCCGCCCGGACCTTGCCGATGATTTCCTCTACGGCGCCGGTGGCGGCGTCGAAGGTGGTCTCCGCCCGCGGCATGGCCGCCTTGAGTTCGGCGGTGCCCAGCCGGCGGCCGCGCAGGTCCAGGGTGGGGAAATCGTTGAAGGTGTTGGCCGAGGCTGCAGAAGTCACCCACCCATTCTACTGACCCGGCACCGCCGCCCGGTCAGGCATCGAGGCAGGCGGGCCCGAGCAGGACTTTGAGGTCGCCGAACAGCGAGGGGTTCGGATTGACCCGCAGGTCCACCCCGAGCTTCATCACCTCGACCTTGCGCGAGCCGTTCAGCCGCACCTGCACCTCGGTGGTGCCCGGGTGGGTGCGCAGCACGTCGCCCAGCGCGGTGACCACCGACTCGGTGGCCTTGAAGCTGGCCATCGAGATCACGACGGGTCCGGAGTGCCCGTCGCTCAGGTCCGGAACGGTGAGTTCCTGCGCATTCAGGGTGACGGCACCGTCGTCGCGGCGCTGCAGCCGGCCGCGGACCACCACGATTAGGTCTTCCGCGAGCACGGTGGCGATCGGCGCGTAGGCCTGCCCGAAGAACATCACCTCCATGGAACCGCCCAGGTCCTCGACCTCGGCGCGGGCGTAGGCATTGCCGCTGTTCTTGGCGATCCGGCGCTGCAGCGACGTGATCATGCCCGCGATGGTGATGATCTGCCCGTCCGGCGGGCCGTCCTCGCCGATCACGGACGTGATGGACAGGTCCGCGTGCTGGCTCAGGATTCCGTCCAGCCCCTGCAGCGGGTGGTCCGAGACATACAGGCCGAGCATGTCGCGCTCGAACGCGAGCTTGTCCTTCTTGTCCCACTCGGGCAGGTCCGGCACGTCGACCGACAGCCCCCCGGCGGTTTCGCCGCCGTCGTCGAACGCGCTGAAGAGGTCGAACTGGTTGGCCGCCTCGTTGCGCTTGAGCACGATGACCGAGTCCACCGCCTCTTCGTGGATCATCGCGAGGGCGCGGCGCGGATGGCCCAGCGAGTCGAAGGCGCCCGCCTTGACCAGCGACTCGATGGTGCGCTTGTTGCAGACCACGGCCGGGACTTTCTGCAGGAAGTCGCTGAAGCTGGCGAAGTTGCCCTTCTCGTCGCGTGCGGCCACCATGGCGTGCACGACGTTGGCGCCGACGTTGCGGATGGCGCCCATGCCGAAGCGGATGTCCGTGCCGACCGGGGTGAAGTTCAGTGCCGACTCGTTGACATCCGGCGGCAGCACGGTGATGCCCATGTGCCGGCATTCGTTCAGGTACAGCGCCAGCTTATCCTTGTCGTCGCCCACCGAGGTGAGCAGGGCGGCCATGTATTCGGCCGGATAGTGCGCCTTCAGGTAGGCCGTCCAGTAGGACACCAGGCCGTAGGCCGCCGAGTGCGCCTTGTTGAACGCGTAGTCGGAGAAGGGGAGCAGGATGTCCCATAGCGCCTTGACCGCCGCCTCGGAGTAGCCTCGGTCCACCATGCCTTGGTGGAAGCCCGCATACTGCTTGTCCAGTTCGGACTTCTTCTTCTTGCCCATGGCGCGGCGCAGGATGTCCGCCTGGCCCAGCGAGAAGCCGGCCACCTTCTGCGCGATCGCCATCACCTGCTCCTGGTACACGATCAGGCCGTAGGTGGTATCCAGGATTTCGCGCAGCGGCTCTTCCAGCTCCGGATGGATCGGGGTGATCTCCTGGACGCCGGTCTTGCGCAGGGCGTAGTTGGTGTGGGAGTTCGCGCCCATCGGGCCCGGCCGGTACAAGGCGATGACGGCGGAGATGTCTTCGAAGTTGTCCGGGCGCATCATCTTCAGCAGCGACCGCATGGGGCCGCCGTCGAGCTGGAACACGCCGAGGGTATCGCCGCGGGCGAGCAGTTCGTAGGACGGCCGGTCGTCCAGGTCGAGCGTTTCAAGGTCCAGGTCGATGTCCTGGTTCATCTTGATGTTCTCGATGGCGTCCGTAATGATCGTCAGGTTGCGCAGGCCGAGGAAGTCCATCTTGATCAGGCCGAGGCCTTCGCAGGTGGGGTAGTCGAACTGCGTAATGACCTGGCCGTCCTGCTCCCGGCGCATGATCGGGATGATGTCGATCAGCGGTTCCGAGGACATGATCACGCCGGCCGCGTGCACGCCCCACTGGCGCTTCAGCCCCTCCAGGCCCAGCGCGGTTTCGAAGACCTTCGCGGACTCCTGGTCGGACTTGAGCAGCTCGCGCATCTCCTCGGCCTCGCCGTAGCGCTTGGCGTTGGGATCGTGGACTTCCTTCAGCGTCAGGCCCTTGCCCATGACGTCCGGCGGCATCGCCTTGGACAGCCGCTCGCCGGTGGAGAACGGATAGCCCATGACGCGGGACGAGTCCTTCAGCGCCTGCTTGGCCTTGATGGTGCCGTAGGTGACGATCATGGCGACCCGGTCGTCGCCGTACTTCTCTGTGACGTACTTGATCACCTCGGGGCGGCGCCGGTCGTCGAAGTCGACGTCGAAGTCGGGCATCGAGACGCGGTCCGGGTTCAGGAAGCGCTCGAAGATCAGCCCGTGCTTGAGCGGGTTCAGGTCGGTGATGCGCATCGCGTACGCGACCATGGAGCCGGCGCCGGAACCACGGCCGGGTCCCACGCGGATGCCGTGGTCCTTCGACCAGTTGATAAAGTCGGCGACCACCAGGAAGTAGCCGGGGAAGCCCATCTGGAGGATGATGCCGATCTCGTATTCGGCCTGCTTCCGCACGTCGTCGGGAATGCCGTGGGGGAACCGGTAATGCAGGCCCTTCTCGACTTCCTTGACGAACCAGGACTCCTCGTTCTCCCCCTCCGGCACCGGGAAGCGCGGCATGTAGGAGGCCTTGGTATTGAACTCCACGTTGCAGCGCTCGGCGATCAGGAGCGTGTTGTCGCAGGCCTCCGGGACGTCGCGGAAGATGGCCCGCATTTCCGCCGGGGACTTCAGGTAGAACTCGTCCGCGTCGAACTTGAAGCGCTTCGGGTCGGCCAGCGTCGAGCCGGACTGCACGCACAGCAGCGCCGCGTGCGACTTGGCGTCCTCGGCATGGGTGTAGTGGAGATCGTTGGTGGCGACGAACGGCAGCCCGAGTTCGCGGGCCAGTTTCCGCAGGTCGGCCTGGACGTTGCGTTCGATGTCCAGGCCGTGGTCCATCAACTCGCAGTAGAAGTTTTCTTTGCCGAAGATGTCCCGGAAATCGGAGGCGGCCTGCTTGGCCTCGTCGTAGAGTCCCAGCCGCAGCTTGGTCTGGACCTCGCCGGACGGGCAGCCGGTGGTGGCGATCAGTCCCTTGCCGTAGGTCTGCAGCAGGTCGCGGTCCATCCGGGGCTTGTAGAGGTAGCCCTCCAGCGAGGCCAGCGACGAGGCGCGGAACAGGTTGTGCATGCCTTCGGTGGTCTCGGCCCACATGGTCATGTGGGTGTAGGCGCCGGCGCCGGAGACGTCGTTGCGTCCGCCGTCGCCCCACCGCACGCGGGTCTTGTCCGCCCGGGCGGTGCCCGGCGTCAGATACGCTTCGACCCCGACGATCGGCTTAATGCCGGCGTTGCGGGCCTTGTTCCAGAAATCGAAGGCGCCGAAAACGAACCCATGGTCGGTCGTCGCCACCGCGTTCATGCCCAGTTCATCGGCGTGGCTGAACAGGTCGGTCAGCCGCGCCGCACCGTCGAGCATCGAGTACTCGGTGTGGTTGTGAAGGTGGACGAAGGAATCGTTGCCGATCTTGGATGAAGTCACTGCTGCCACCGTTTCATTCTAGGTGCCGGAGCCAGCCGGCACCGGCTTACACGCGGTGCTCGGCCAGCGCCTGCAGCGCGTAGGCCAGGTCCCGCGGGTACTCGCTCTCGTATTCGACCCACTCCCCGCTGCCGGGGTGATGGAAACCAAGTTTCTTGGCGTGCAGCCACTGCCGGGTCAGTCCCAGCGCGGCGGCGAGTTTGGGGTCCGCGCCATACGTCAGGTCGCCGGCACAGGGATGCCGTAGCGCGGAAAAGTGCACCCGGATCTGGTGCGTGCGGCCGGTCTCCAAGTGCACCTCGACCAGCGAAGCCCTGCCGAAGGCCTCGAGTACCTCGTAGTGGGTGATCGAGTTGCGGCCGTCTTCCACCACGGCGAACCGCCAGTCGTAGCCGGGATGCCGGCCGATCGGCGCATCGATGGTGCCCTCCAGCGGGTCCGGCAGTCCCTGGACCAGCGCGTGGTAGACCTTGTCCACCGTGCGTTCCTTGAACGCGCGCTTCAGCAGGGTGTAGCCGTGTTCGGTCTTGGCGACCACCATGACGCCGGAGGTTCCCACGTCCAGGCGGTGGACGATGCCGGCCCGCTCGGCGGCACCCGACGTCGAAATCCGGTAGCCCCGGGCGGCCAGGACGCCGACGACGGTCGGGCCGACCCAGCCCGGCGAGGGGTGGGCGGCAACGCCCACCGGCTTGTCGATGACGACGAAATCGTCCTCGTCTCCGAGAATCTGCAAATCCTCTACCTCTTCCACCACGACGGCGAGCGGATCCCGCTGTTCGGGTACGGCAATGCGCAGGCTTCCCTGCTGCGGAAGCTTCTCCGACTTGGCGATAACCCGGCCGTCCAATTCCACGCGTCCGTCGCCGAGGAGTGCTGCGGCTGCCGAGCGGGATACTCCCAGCAGCGAGGCCACCGCGGTATCGGCCCGCGCGCCGGCTGTCCGGGCGTCCAGCTCCACGACCCTGACGTCGTCAGTCACCGCTCTCCCCCGCCGCCTTGCCGTCGCCGGCCGGCTTGTCCGCGGCCTTGGCGGTCTCCCGGGTACCGTCCATTCCGATGCCCATGAACGTCAGCACGCACCACAGGATGACCGCTCCCACCACGGCGGAGTCGGCAATGTTGAAGATGGCGAAGTTGGGAAAGGCGATGAAGTCCACCACGTGGCCCACCCCGAAGCCGGGTTCGCGGAACAGCCGGTCGGTCAGGTTGCCCAGCGCGCCGCCGAGCAGGAAGCCGAGGGCCACGGACCACCACAGGGACCGGACCTTGCGCGCGTAGATCACGATCGCCGCGGAAACGGCCGTCATGACGATGGTGAACACCCACGTGTAGTCCTCGCCGATCGAGAACGCGGCCCCGGAATTGCGGATGAAGTGCCAGTGCAGCAGCGGCGGCAGGACCGGCGTGATCTGGCCCTCGGTCATGGTGGACACCACCCACCACTTGGTCAGCTGGTCGAAGGCATAGGCGAACGCCGCGCAGCCGGCCAGCAGCAGGATGAACCGGCCGGCACCCTTCCGCTGTCCCGGTGCGGCCGCCGCCCCGTCGTCGGGTCGATCGGCTGCCGGTGAAGTTTCTGACATGTCTCTCTCGTCTTCAGTGCCGGTCGGGCGCCGGGGCGGGGCGTCCAAAGCCAATGGCCGGCGGCAGGGTAATCCCGGCGCCGGCCATTGGGAGCCCCGTGGCACGGGGCTGGCGGTTATCTTCCGCGCTTACGCGTCGGCGCTGTCCTTGACCTCGGGGGCAGCGAAGGATCCGCGGGCTTCCAGGTCCCGCAGCTGGCCTTCGATGTACGCCTTCAGGCGGGCCCGGTAGTCGCGTTCGAATCCACGCAGCTGCTCCAGCTTGCGCTCCAGCACGGCCTTCTGCTGCTCGAGGTTGCCCAGGGTCTTGCGGCTCTTCTCTTCGGCGTCGTTGACCAGGCTGCTGGCTTCCAGCTGTGCCTCGGCAATGATCTTGTCCCGCTGCTCCACGCCGGCGGTGACGTACTCGTCGTGGAGCTTCTGGGCCATGGCCAGCACGCCCGCGGCGGACTCGGCGGCCGCGGTGTGCCCGGTCCCGGATGCCGGAACGGCCGCGGGGGCCGGCTTCGGCTCTTCCTTCGGCTTGGGCTCTTCCTTGGGCTCTTCCTTGACCGGTTCCCTGACCTGCTCGGTCTTCGGGGCGGCGGAGACCGGAGCCGGCACGGAGGCCTCCGGACCCTGGTTCGACGTGGCGTCGGCCAGCTTCTTGCGAAGTTCGTCGTTCTCCTGGTTCAGCCGGCGGAGTTCGACGACGATCTCATCTAGGAAATCGTCGACCTCGTCCTGGTCATAGCCTTCGCGAAACTTGGTCGGCTGGAACCGCTTGTTGACAACGTCTTCTGGCGTCAAAGCCATCTGGTCACCTCATACTGGTTCGTGGGTCATGAATGCTACGTGCTGGATTCACAACAACGGTAGCGAATATCCGCCGTGCAACGGACATCCGCCAGCTATATCTGAATCAGAATATATCGTTTCGGAGACGAACACTAACGCGCCCCCGGTCAGGCCAGACCGGCCACGATCGCCATGGCGATCGTGACGGCAAGGAACAGGACCAGGAAGGCAAGATCGAGCGCGAATCCTCCGATTCGCAGCGGCGGAATGAGCCGTCGGAGGGCCTTCATGGGCGGGTCGGTCACGGAGTAGACCGCTGACGCCGCGACGAGCGCGATGCCGCGCGGCCGCCAGCGCCGGGCAAAGGCCTGCACGATTTCAAAGACGATCCGCACGATCAGGGCCAGCTGGAACAGCATCAAGATCAGGTAGAGCAGGACGAAAATGAGGGACACGCCGGTTCCACGATTCCTAGCGCTAGAAGGAGTAAGGCTGGCGGACGCCTGCCGGAGGTAGCTGCGGGCTAGCTCTGGTTGAAGAAGCTGGCCTGCTGGTCGCTGGACTTCCGGTCCTCGCCCAGCACTTCCACGCTCGACGGCGAGAGCAGGAAGACCTTGTTCGTGACCCGCTCGATGCTGCCGTGCAGGCCGAAGACCAGGCCGGCGGAAAAGTCGACCAAACGCTTGGCTTCCGCTTCGCCCATGTCCGTGACGTTCATGATCACCGGAATGCCGTCGCGGAAACTTTCGCCAATGATCTTGGCATCATTGTACGACCGCGGATGCACGGTGGTGATCTGGTGCAGCACTGTAGCGTCCTCGCGGGCCGACGGAGCGCGCTTGATCGGCGTCACCGGCGCCCGGTATTCCTCGGCAACCTGCTTCACCGGCGGGGCGGGCTCGGGGCGGCGCTCCTGGCGGGGCTGGTCCACAGGCTGCTCCTCATCTCGAGCGGGCGTGTCTGCCTGCTCGGCTTCGTAGTGCTCGTCACCATCGGCGAGCCCAAGATAAATCATTGTCTTGCGCAGTGTGCCTGCCATGGTCGCTCCCATCCTGTCTTCAGCGCTGCTGTCCCGCCTTGCCAGGTCCCGGTTTGGCGGGCCCGGCAAGGAGTCTGCCTAGCCAAAACGCTACCCCACGGCCGGTCGCGGGCCGAGGACATCGGAACCGACGCGGAGGTGTGTCGCGCCCGCGGCGACCGCGGCTTCGAGGTCCTGGCTCATGCCCGCCGACACCAGGCCGGCGCCGGGATGCTGTTCCTGAAGCCGCTGCGACAGCTCGACCAGCCGGCCGAACGCGCGGGCAGGGTCTGCGCCCAGCGGTGCGACCGCCATCAGCCCGGCGGGATTCAGTCCCCTGGTGTCACCGAGGGCATCGGCCAGCGCCGGGATGTCCTCGGGCCGGGCACCGCCGCGGGCCGCCGTGCCCGCGGCCTGCCCGGTGCCGCTCTCGTCAAGGTTTACCTGGATCAGGCAGTCCAGGTGCGCCCGCGGTGCGAGCCCGGCGGCCTCCCGCCGTTCCTGCTCGGCGAGCACGGCCTTGCCGAGGGCGGTGACGAGTTGCCGCCGGTCCACCGAATGGACCACATCCGCGTACCGCACCACGGACTTTGCCTTGTTCGTCTGCAGTTGCCCGATGAAATGCCAGCGGAGCCCGGCATCGGCAAGCTCGGCGGCCTTCGCGGCCGCTTCCTGGTCCCGGTTTTCGCCGACGTCGGTGACCCCCAGGCCATACAGCAGCGCAACGTCGGAGGCCGGGAAGAACTTCGTCACGACGATCAGTTCCGGCTCCGTGGAACGCCCCGCGGCGGCCCGGGCGATCCGGGCCCGGACACGTTCCAGGTTCGCTGCCAGTTCGGACTTGCGGGCGTCGGTACTCATGCGTCCTTCCAGACAAGGCCGGCGAACCGGCCGGTTCGTTGATCGCGCCGGTAGGAGTACAGCCTCTCGTCCTCCCGGGTGCAGCCGGCCACCTGGTGCGCGTTCACGCCGAGCCCGGCCAGCTCTGCCCTGGCTCCGGCGGCAAGGTCCAGGGCCGGCGTCCCCCAGGCTGTCCTCGCCGCCAGTTGGGGAATCCGGGCAACCGCCTCGGCCTGCATCTGCTCGGGAACCTCATAGCAGGCCCCGCAGATGGAGGGACCGATCCAGGCCCGCAGTTCGCCCGAACCGGCCTCGCGGAGCCGGGCGACGGTGTTGGCCAGCACCCCGTCGAGCAGTCCGCGGCGGCCGGCATGGGCCACGGCGGTGGCGGCCCC
>NZ_JBNHGL010000029.1:0-24768 GCF_059091245.1 Arthrobacter sp. Y3225116 | reverse complement strand
GCCCCCGTCACCGGTTGGGGCCGAAGCAAAACAGCGCGCGGGGTGCAACGTTTCCGCCCTGTTATGGGACGGCGCGTCCATGTGCCCGGCCATCACCTTCATTTTCTCCCGGAACGGCTGCGACGCCGCCGTCAAGCAGTGCCTGGAATCCGGGTTGCTGCTCACCACGGAGAAGGAACGCGCCGTCATCGTCCGCCGCGTGGACGAGGCCGTGCAGGACATCGCCGAAGAGGACCTGGACGTGCTGGGCTTCTGGACCTGGCGCGAAGGCCTGTCCCGCGGGTTTTCCGCCCACCACGCCGGCATGCTGCCGACGTTCAAGGAGGTGGTGGAGAAGCTCTTCGCCGACAACCTGGTCCGCGCCGTCTTCGCCACGGAGACGCTGGCGCTGGGCGTCAACATGCCGGCGCGGACCGTGGTGCTGGAGAAACTGGACAAGTTCAACGGCGAGGCACACGTCGACATCACGGCGGGGGAGTACACGCAGCTCACCGGCCGCGCGGGCAGGCGGGGCATCGACGTCGAAGGCCATGCCGTGGTGCTCTGGCAGCCCGGCACGGATCCGGGAGCCGTAGCGGGCCTGGCGTCACGGCGGACCTATCCGCTGAACTCCAGCTTCCGGCCCACCTACAACATGAGCATCAACCTGATCGCGCAGTTCGGCCGCGGCCCGGCCCGGGAGATCCTGGAAACCTCGTTCGCACAGTTCCAGGCCGACCGCTCCGTGGTCGGCCTGGCCAAGCAGGTGCGCAGCCGGGAAGAATCGCTGGCCGGCTACGAGAAGGCCATGAGCTGCCATCTGGGCGACTTCAACGAATACGCGCGCCTGCGCCGGGACCTGAACGAGGTCGAGAAACGCGCCTCCCGCACCCAGTCCCGGCACCTCCGCTCGGCGGCGGCATCGTCCCTGGACCGCCTGCGCCGCGGCGACATCATCGATATTTCTGCGGGCCGGAACCTCGGCTACGCCGTGGTGCTGGACCGGGACGAGGCCGCCCGCGAGCCCCGTCCCACGGTGCTGACCCAGGAAAAGCACATCCGCCGCATCTCCGTCGACGACTTCCAGGGCCCGGTGGAGGTACTCTCCACCATCCGGATCCCCAAGACGTTCAACGCGCGCAGCCCCAAGGAACGCCGCGATCTGGCGTCCTCGCTGCGCAATGCTTTGCACGACAAGCGCCCGCCGCGGCGGGGGAGCGAGCACCGTGACTTCATCGTCCCCGGCGGGACACAGGCCGAGCGGCAGATCAACGACCTGCGGCGAAAACTTAAGGCCCACCCCTGCCACGGCTGCAGCGACCGGGAAGACCATGCCCGCTGGGCCGAGCGCTGGTGGAATCTCCGCAAGGAAACCGACCAGCTGGTGACGCAGATCCAGGGCCGCACGAACACCATCGCCAAGACCTTCGACCGGGTCTGCCAGGTGCTCGACAGCTATGGCTACCTGGAGACCGGCGGCGACGGCGTCGCCATCAGCCCCGCCGGAGAACGGCTGCGGCGGATCTACGGCGACCGTGACCTGCTGGTGGCGCTGTGCCTGGAGCAGGACGCCTTCGCCGGGCTCACCGCCGCGGAACTGGCGGCCTTCGTGTCCTGCCTCGTGTACCAGGCCAAGCGGGAAGAGGCCGGCATCCGGCCCAAGATGCCCTCGGCGGCCATGGAAGCGTCCGTCATGATCGCCGTCCGTGAGTGGTCGCAGCTGACCGATCTCGAGGAACAGCACCGGCTGCCGCTCACCGGCGAGCCGGAGCTGGGACTCGCCTGGCCGATTTACAAGTGGGCCAGCGGCCGGTCCCTGCAGACCGCGCTCAAGGGCACGGACCTGGCCGCCGGCGACTTTGTCCGGTGGGCCAAGCAGGTGATCGACCTGCTGGACCAGCTGATCAAAGTGCCCGCCCTCGATCCTCAGCTCGCGGCCCGCGGCAGGCAGGCCATTGGCTTGGTCCGCCGGGGCGTCGTCGCCTACGCCGCCGTGGCCGAATAGCGCCGGTCCCGCGCGCACCACCCTTTTGAAAGGATTTCCATGAGCGAATCTGTCCTGCCCGCTGCCACGGGCCTCACGCTGTACCGCAATGGCAGTATCTACAGCGCCGCCGACCCGTACGCCACGGCGATGCTCGTCGACGGCGGCACCGTGGCCTGGATCGGGTCGGAGCATGCCGCGACGTCCATCGCCGACGGCAGCATGCGGGTCGTCGACCTCGATGGACGCCTGGTGGCGCCCGGTTTCGTGGACGCGCACGCCCACGTGACGCAGACGGGGCTCGCCCTGTCCTCGCTCAACCTAACCGGCTGCGCATCGCTGGTGGAACTGCTCGACGCCGTCGCCGACGCTGCCCGGCAGGACGGCGGCCCCGTCCTGGGCCACGGTTGGGACGAAACCCGGTGGCCCGAGAACCGCGCCCCCTCCGCCGCCGAACTGGACCGGGCGGCCGGCGGAGCGGAGGTCTTCCTGACGCGGGTGGATGTCCATTCGGCGGCCGTCTCCGCCGCGCTGGCGTCCCGCCTGTCGCTCTCGGAGGTGCCGGGCTGGTCTGTTACCGGGACGGTCAGCGGGCCGGCCCTTGAACGGGCACGGGCCGCGGTCCAGACCCCTGCAGGCGGCCGGCGTGAAGAGCTCCACCGGCTGGCCCTGCGGCACGCTGCGTCCCGCGGGTACGTCGCCGTCACGGAGATGGCCGCCCCGCAACTGGGGCCCGCAGAGGACCTGCTGGCGCTGCTCGCGCTCGGCGATGCCGAGCCCGGACCGAGGATCCTGCCGTATTGGGGGGAGCTGATGACCTCCGCCGAACAGGTCAAGGAAACAATGCACTACTTCTCCGGCCGCCTCCGGGGGCTGGGCGGGGACCTGACCATGGACGGGTCCATCGGATCGCATTCGGCGGCCGTCAGTGCGGGCTACGCCGACCTCCCGGGGGCCCACGGGACGCTCTATCTCGACACCGAGGCTGCGGCGCGGCATGTGGAACTGACGGCGGAGCAGGGCATCCAGACGGGTTTCCACGTGATTGGCGATGCCGGTCTGCTGCGGGTGCTCGACGCCCTGGACCTGGCCGCCGAACGCGTCGGGGACGCTGCGGTACGTTCGGCCCGCCCCCGCCTCGAACATGTGGAAATGGTGCCCGAAGGGGCGCTGGAGCGGATGCTCCGGCACGGGGTCACGGCCAGCATGCAGCCGCTCTTCGACGCCTATTGGGGCGGGGCGGAAGGCATGTACGCCACGCGGCTCGGCGCCGAATCGGCACTCGCCATGAACGCAGTGGGAACGCTGCAGACTGCGGGCGTTCCGGTCGCGATCGGATCCGACGCCCCGGTCACGGAACAAAGCCCGTGGGCCGCCGTGAAGGCGTGCCTGGAGCACCACAACCGGTCCGAGCAGATCTCGGCCCGGGCGGCGTTCCTGGCGCACACCAGGGCCGGGTGGCGGGCCGCCGGAGAACGGAACCCCATGGAGGGCCAGCTGGCTCCGGGTACTCCCGCGACGTTCGCCGTCTGGGACGCGGACGAACTCTCCATCCAGACTCCCGACTCGCGGGTGTCCGCCTGGAGCACCGATGCGCGGGCCGGTACGCCCATGCTGCCCTCCCTGGACAGCGGAAAGTTGCCGGTGTGTGTCCGCACGGTGATGAATGGAGTAACCATTCACGACGGCTCCTGAGGCGGGTCCGGTTTGGGCTGACTCCGAAAAATCTGAACGATTTGCTTGATTTCGGTGACTTTTGGCGGCCGGGAGCCCCGCTCTGACGTGCAGGTATGGACAAAACCGCAGGTCAGAGCGGTATTGACACATCCCGCTCAGCCAGTAGGCTGAACTCTCAATGGGCCGGTATTTCTTCGCGGATTCCGGTCCGTGCCGGGGAGAGAGGCTGCTGGCGGCACCTGCCTGCGGGCGGGTTGCGCCCAATGTCCCTTGACGAACCGGCACTTCCAGGGTAGGTCCGCACGTCAGTAGAAAACATGTCTGCGTTCCCCCACAGGTTTGCTTTCGTGGCCCGAAGGCGTGCGGACCTACCCTTCCTTCCACCTGAGGCCGCGCGGCCGGGCGTGCCCGCCGGCCTCCGGTACAAACTCATGGCCTATACTGGACCGTCGATGCGGAGGCCCCCGGGGTATCTCCGGCACGAGGAAATCTGCGGTTTGCAGCACAACGTTCGAAAGGCCACTGAGTGCGGGTCGTCACCATCATCCCGACGTATAACGAGATCGAGTCCCTCCCGAAGACAGTAGCCCGCCTCCGCACCGCCGTACCCGGCTCGGACATCCTGGTGGTCGACGACAATTCCCCGGACGGCACCGGAACTTTGGCCGACCGACTGGCGGCCGACGACTCCGCCATCCACGTCCTTCACCGCGAAGGGAAGGCGGGGCTGGGCGCCGCCTACATCGCCGGCTTCCGCTGGGGGCTTGACGCCGGGTACGACGTCCTGGTGGAGATGGACGCCGACGGCTCCCACCAGCCCGAGGAACTGACCCGGTTATTGGGCGCACTCGATGGCGGCGCCGATATGGTCAAGGGCTCGCGGTGGATTCCGGGCGGGAAGGTGGTCAACTGGCCCCTCCACCGCAAGGCCATTTCCTTGGCCGGCAGCCTGTACTCCCGGCTCATGCTGGGCGTGGCCATCCGGGACATCACCGGCGGCTTCAACGCTTTCAAGGCCGGAACCCTGCGCGCCATCGACCTGGACAGCGTGGAATCGGTTGGTTACTGCTTCCAGATCGACCTCACCTGGCAGACCCTGAAGGCAGGACTGGCGGTCCGTGAAGTGCCGATCACCTTCGTCGAACGCGAATACGGCGACTCGAAAATGAGCGGCGGCATCGTGCTGGAGTCCATCCTGCTGGTCACCAAATGGGGGATCGCGGACAAGTGGCGGAGACTCCGCGCCCGGAAACGCTGACCGCCGAAAAACCCGACGGCACAAAAGAGAGAGGGAGCGCACCCGTCAGGGCGCGCTCCCTCTCTGTAAGGATGTGCGGTCAGGCCTTAAGCCGTGCGCCGTTCCCCGCGGCGTTCGCGCAGCTTGGTCAGGCGGTCCTCGAGGATCTGTTCGAGCTCCTCAACGCTGCGGCGTTCCAGCAGCATGTCCCAGTGGGTGCGCACCGGCTTGGCATTCGGATCGACGGGCTTTTCGCCGTTGACCAGGAGTGCTTCCTTGCCCGACTTGGAAACCCATACCGGGGGGATCTCGGCTTCTGCGGCAAAGGTCACGAACACCTGCTCGCCGTCCTCGCAACGGTACTCAACGCGCTGGCGCGGAGCCGGTTCGACACCGGATTCAGTCTCCATGCTCTGCGCTCCGAGGCGCATACCCCGCAGGCTACGATCGCTCATGATCTCTCCCTCTTGTCTTGTGGCGGACCGGCGGCTGGACCGCGTCCGCGATGGCTCGCTAACAGTCTCAACGTCGGCGGGCGGCCGTCTGTTCCCGGCCGCGATGATAACGCGAATCCCGCCTGCGTCAAGGATGGTTGTGGGCGGCAACTTCCCGGCAAACCACCCATTATAGTCCGGGCGGCGGTCCCGGGTAAACCAAAGCCGGGAGCCAGGAGCATCCGACCCGCTGACGCCCCGGGCTCCCGGCCCCGTGCCTGTTTCTGCTGTCTCAGCCGCGCAGCTCGCTGCCGGTTGTTGAGGCGGCCGGGGCCGTCTCGCTGTCCGGCGTGGCCGTTCCCAGCAGGCTGCCGATGCCCTTGAGCGCTTCGCCCACCTCGCTGGGGATGATCCAGAGCTTGTTCGACTCGCCTTCGGCGATCTTGGGCAGCGTCTGCAGGTACTGGTAGGCCAGCAGCTTCTGCGTGGGGTTGCCCTTGTGGATGGCGTCGAACACCTTCTGGATTGCCTGGGCCTCGCCGTCGGCACGCAGGATCGCTGCCTTGGCGTCGCCTTCGGCGGCGAGGATGGCCGCCTGGCGCTGGCCTTCGGCCGTCAGGATCTGGGACTGCTTGGTGCCTTCGGCCGTCAGGATGGCCGCCCGGCGGTCGCGCTCGGCCCGCATCTGCTTTTCCATCGAGTCCTGGATGGAGTGGGGCGGATCGATCGCCTTGAGTTCCACGCGGGAGACGCGGATGCCCCAGCGTCCGGTGGCTTCGTCCAGGACGCCGCGGAGCTGGCCGTTGATCTGGTCGCGTGAGGTCAGCGCCTCTTCCAGGTTCAGGCCGCCCACCACGTTGCGGAGCGTGGTGGTGGTCAATTGCTCCACCGCCTGGATGTAGTTGGCGATCTCATAGGTCGCGGCGCGGGCATCGGTCACCTGGAAGTAGACCACGGTGTCGATGGAGACCACCAGGTTGTCTTCGGTGATGACCGGCTGCGGCGGAAAGGACACGACCTGTTCGCGCAGATCCAGCAGCGGCAGCAGCCGGTCCACGAAGGGGATCAGGATGGTCAACCCGGGGTTCAGCGTGCGCTGGTACTTGCCCAGCCGTTCCACGACGCCCGCCCGTGCCTGCGGGATGATCCGCACGGCGCGGACCAGCACGATCACGACGAAGACGATCAGGACCAGCAGCACGATCCAGATTCCGATATTGCTATCCATAGTTCCCCTCTAAGAGTGGTGTCAGTGGGTCACGGTGCCGGCACGATGCCCGCCCGGGGTCTTACTGGGCCGGCAGCGGCCCGTCTGCGCGCTGCGGTGTCACGACGGCGGTTGCCCCCTCGATCCGGGCCACCGAAACGCGCTGGCCGGCCGGGATGGCCGACCCGTCCGCCGACCGGGCCGACCAGGTGTCGCCGCCGATCTTCACCACGCCGGAATGGCCGGTGACGGATTCGAGGGTCATGGCCGATTCGCCGATCAGCCGGTCAATGTTGGTGGCGAGGTCCCGCGGTCCGCTGCGCAGATGCCGCAGCGCTACCGGTCGGACGAAAAGCACCATCAGCAGCGCGACCACGCAGAAGATGACCACCTGCATCCAGAAGGGCAGGCCGAGCAGCGCTCCGAACAGGGCCACGAGCGCGCCGGAGGACATCATGATGAAGAAGAGGTCCAGCGTCATCATTTCGACGATGGCCAGGATCAGGAACACGGCCAGCCAGAGGACCCAGCTGTTGGCGACGAGCCATTCGATCATCAGTACCCCCTGATGTTGGAGCAGCCGCAGTCACGTAGGCCTGCCTCTTTCGCGCGTGCACAACCGCGGGCTGCTGCTGCCCTTGATACCTCCATCATGCCCGACGACGGCGCGCGGCGGAGTGAAATCCGCCACTTCCGGGCGGTCCGGGGCGTATCGTGGCCAAGTTGTGACCAGAAAGGCCGTCCGGCGGGCCGGGCGGCGTTGCCGGATAGGATGATTCAGTGCTGAACACCGCGCCCTGCCGCGCACCCCGGAGCCGGCCATGCGAACCCTGCTGACCAGCAATCGGCTGTCCCTGAGAACGCTGCGGCTGCTGGCCGGCCTCTTTGCGTACGGGATCGCCATCGCGCTGATGATCCGGGCCAACCTTGGCTCGGCCCCCTGGGATGTGCTCAGCCAGGGCGTGGCCAGGACCACGGGCATCAGCTTCGGCTGGGCCACGGTGGCGATCAGCGCGGCCGTGCTGCTGTTGTGGATCCCGCTGCGGCAAAAGCCGGGCGCGGGAACGGTCGCGAACGCCATCCTCGTCGGGTTTTTCGCCGACTTCGGGCTGTTGCTCATCCCGTTCTGGGATCACCTGGCCGCGCAGGTTCTCTCGTTCACTGCCGGACTGGTCCTGCTGGCGGCGGCCAGCGCGCTGTATATCGGGGCAGGCCTCGGACCCGGCCCCCGGGACGGCCTGATGACCGGCCTGCACGCCGCCACCGGTTGGCAGGTCTGGATAGTCCGCACCGGCATCGAAGCAGCGGCAACCCTCGCCGGGTGGCTGCTCGGCGGCGTCGTGGGCCTCGGCACGCTGGTGTTCGTCCTGGCCATCGGACCCTTGATCCAGCTGTTCCTGAAGTGGATGTTCGTCGACCTGAATCCGGGTGTCCGGAAGAAAACCCCAGCCAGGCCCGGCCGCGGCTAGCGGTTTGGGCTTTCGGTCGCGCTAGCCGGCGGGGCGGACTGGCTCCCCGCCGCGGCCGCGGCGCCGGTACGTGCTCACGGTGAAACGCGCGGTGACCTGAAGCGGTCGCCCGGCCTCCCCGACGGCCGCACGCACCGCGTCGGCGTCGGTGTGGTGGGCGTTGGGCCCCATCATCACCAGCCGCACGATGTCCTCCGTGTCCAACTGAAGCGGCACCTGCAGCGGATCGGCGGCCAGCTCTTCGAATTCGCCGCCCAGGGCCGCCCCCAGCCGGTCAGCCTTGTCGGTATCGACGGCCAGCAGCGGGACCACGTCACGCAGCTCGTCCAGGTGCCCCGGCGCAGCGGTGGCAACCACCAGGTGCCCGTTCGGTTTCAGCACCCGGGCGAATTCGGCCGGGTTGCGCGGGGCAAACACGTTGAGGATCAGGTCTACGGTCCCTGCCGCCAGCGGCAGCGGCTTCCAGAGGTCCCAGACCAGGCACAAGGCATCCGGCAGCGTCCGGGCCGCGCGCCGGAGGGCGAACTTGGACAGGTCCAGCGCCACGGCCCGCCCGTCGCCCAGCCCCTTGAGGACGGCTGCGAGGTAGTAGCCGGTGCCGGCGCCGGCATCCAGCACCACGGGAGCGGGGGAGCCGTGCCGGAGGGCGCCGACCGTCCGGGACAGCTGCTCCGCCAGGGGTGCGTAGTGGCCGGCGCCCAGGAACGCCTCCCGGGCGGAGACCATGTCGGCACTGTCCGGGATGAACCGGGTGCCGCGCCCGGTGAGCATATTGACATACCCCTGCCGGGCGCCGTCGTACTGGTGGCCGTCCGCGCAGCGGAGCCCTTGGGCCGGGGAGGGCCCGGCGGCTATCAGTCCTTCCCCGCAGACCGGGCAGAGCAGCAGCGGGATCAGGTCCGGGAAGTGCGGGGCGGAGGGCATGCTCCATCCTAGGCAAAGCCGGACGGTGATCGGCCGATTGGCTCCGGCCTGCTGGTGAGACTAGGCTCACACTCGTGCGATCTGAAGACATTGCTTTATTAAGTTCCGTGTCCGCCCCCACGCTCCATCCGGACGGCGGCCGCGCCGCGGTTTCGGCCACGCATCCCAACTTTGCGTCGGACAGCTATGTGGGACAGCTGTGGGAAGTCCCGCTGGACGACGGCGGTGCCGCGCCGCGGCGCCTCACGCGCGGTTTCCGGGACACGGCACCCGCCTACTCGCCCGACGGGCTCTGCCTGGCGTTCCTCCGCGCGGCCGGCCCGGGGGAACGGGCGCAACTGATGGTGGTGGACAGCCGGGGCGGGGAGCCGGTCGCGGTCACCGACGAGAAACTCGGTGTCTCCTCGTTCGTCTGGTCCCCGGACTCACGCCGCCTGGTCTTCGCGGCCCGGGTCCCCGCCGACGGACGCTACGGCACGGTGGACGGCGTTGGCCCCGGCGCCGAGGATCCCCGGCTGGTCACCGGCTACAAGTATCGCCTGAACGGGGTCGGCTACACCGGGGACAAGCGTGCCCAGCTGTTCGCGGTGGACGCACCGGATGTGCAGGCCGAACCGCCGGTCGCTCCGGTAGGCCGCGCCGCCCGCCAGGCGGGCCGGGACGGCGAAGCCGATTTTGCCGCCGTGCCCGAAGCGCGACGGCTGACGTTCGCGGACGCCGACCATGACGGCCCCGCGTTCAGCCCGGACGGCCGCACGCTCTACTTCACCGCGGCCCTCCACGAGGGAGCCGACGAGGACCTGCGCCGGGACGTGTACGCGCTGGAGCCCGACGCTGCCGGCGGCAGCCCGCGGCTGATGTCAAACCTTTCCGGCCCGCTCCTGGCCGCCGCGTCGCCCCTGCCCAGCGCCGACGGCCGCTGGCTGTTCTACCTGGGCAGCCTGATCGGCGGCGGGAGGGACTTCGTGGCGCAGAATGCCGCGCTGTACGCGGCTCCGGTCGCCGCCCCGCACGAGGTGCGCCGCCTGACCGATCCGGAGGGGACGGACCTGGGCGAAGGCACGCTGGCGGCGGCCGGCCCGGATGCGGTGCTGGCCCTCAACCGGCAGCGCGGCGCCGTGCAACTGGTGGAGGTCTCGGCAACCGGCGGTATGGCGGTCCTGGTCGACGGCCCGCTGACCGCAGCGGCGGCCGACCGGGCGGCGGGCCGCACCGTCGTCAGTTTCTCGGACGGGTCGACCGCCGGCGACCTGGGGCTCGTGACCGGCGGCGGACTCACCCGCCTGACCGACTTCTCAGCTGCGCTGCGGGACTCCGGCATCATTGCGCCGCGGGAAGAGACTTTCGCTTCGGCCGACGGGTACCCGGTGCACGGCTGGGTGCTGCTGCCCGAGGGTCCGGGGCCGCATCCCGTGCTGCTGAACATCCACGGCGGGCCGTTCGCGCAGTACGGCTGGGAGGTTTTCGACGAGGCACAGGTCTATGCCCGCGCCGGTTACGCCGTCGTCATGTGCAACCCGCGCGGTTCCGCGGGCTACGGGCAGGCACACGGGCGCGCCGTCAAGGGCGACATGGGAACCCTCGCCATGGCCGATGTCCTGGCGTTCCTGGAGGGTTCCGTCGCCAAATACCCGCAGCTGGACGGTACGCGGCAGGGCATCATGGGCGGATCCTACGGCGGCTACCTGACCGCCTGGACGGTGTCCCGGGACCACCGGTTTACCGCCGCGATCGTGGAGCGGGGCTACCTGGATCCGCCGTCGTTCGTCGGTTCCTCGGACATCGGCTGGTTCTTCTCGGACGAATACACCGGCACCGATCCCGAGCAGGTGCGCGGCCAGAACCCGTTCGCCGGGCTGGATTCCGTCCGGACGCCGGTGTTCGTCATCCACTCCGAAGACGACCTGCGCTGCCCGCTGGAACAGGCCCAGCGCTACTACGTGGGGCTCAAGCAGCGCGGCGTGCCCACGCAATTGCTGATCTTCCCCGGGGAGAACCACGAGCTGTCCCGTACCGGTACGCCGTGGCACCGGAAGCAGCGCTTCGACGAGATCCTGCGCTGGTGGGCGGCCTACCTTCCCACGGCGCAGAACAACGACGGCGGACGCGCGGCAGCCGCCGAACCGGATCCCGCAGCCCGGGCGTAGCCCGGCGGGCTGGCCGGCGCCGGCACGCTGCCGGTACGTTCCCGGGACGTTCGCGGCCTGGTGCCGGCCCGTTGCGGGGCTAAAAGGCCAGGCCTGCGCGTGCCAGGTCAATCGTCGGTTGCGCCCAGTGCCGGGTGTACTCGTCATTGCCGCTCAGGGACCGGGGCTGCATCTTGTCCACGTACATCGTGCCCGAGAGGTGGTCCGTTTCGTGCTGCACGATTCGGGCCTGCCAGCCCGAGAAGGTCTCGCGCACGCGGACGCCGTCGGGCCGCTCGAAGTCGAGGTCGACGCTGCGGGGGCGTTCCACCACCGCCTGGTAGCCCGCGAAGGACAGGCACCCCTCATAGAACGCGGCTGTCTCGTCGCCGCGGGCGCGGTAGGACGGATTGATGATGGCGAAGTAGGGGAGCGGCGCGCGTTCCCGGGTTGCGGCCACCTCGGGCGCCGTCGGGAAGATGTCTTCGAGGACCGCGATGCGCAGCGGGATTCCGATCTGCGGCGCCGCAAGTCCGACGCCGGGCGCCGCGTGCATGGTCCGGCGCAGGAGCGCCAGCAGGGCGTCCAGGTCCGCGTCGTCCAATTGCCCGTCAAACGCCGCGGCAGGCTGCCTCAGCACGGGCTCGCCTACCTGCAGGATGGGGGCAGGGTCGCCGGAGGCAGCCAGCGAATGGACCAGATCGCGCAGGCGTTCGGCAGGGTAGTCAGTCACAGCTGTCAGTGTAGGGCGCGCCGGCCCTTCGTGCGCCGCTAGCCGCTCCGATCGGCGGAGGAGCAGGCGTCGGCGATGAACCGGTATACCTCGCGGGTGAAATCCCGTCCGCCGTCCAGCCGCAGCACGCCGGCTCCGCCCGCCGCCTTGATGGTTACCGGAATCTTGGTGCCCAGTTTGTCTTCGGCCAGCGCATGGGGATCGCAGCGGGTCGGTACGACGCGCAGGGCCAGCCGCGACGCCGGATCCGTCCCGGCCACGCGGATGTTCCTGGGCCACGGGTGTTCGGCGTCTTCGCTGAGCAAGGTGGTGGTCCCGAAGGATTCGATGACCAGCGACCCCTTCCCGCCGGACGGCCGGACATCGATTCCGACGACGGCCGCGCCGCGCCCGGCCAGCACCTGAAGCCCGGGGTCGACGCGAAGCCCGGCCACCGAAGCCGCCGCCTGCGCCAGGCAATCCCCGGTGTAGTTGCGCGCGAGCACACCGTGCGGATCGCCGGCAGGAACTTCCACCGTGCCCGGCGCGGAGCCCTCGCCGTCCAGGGTCACCGCTATCCGATGCTCTGGAGCAGTCGGGGACGGACCGGCGGAGCACCGGGCGGCCGGCAGGTCAGCCGGCAGGCTCACCGTCGCACCGGGCGACACCTTGGTCCCGCCGGTGCGCGTCGGCTTCCAGTCGGCGGCGTCGTCGTAAAGCGGGGAATGCAGCGCCGCGGAGGTGACGAGCAGGGGCTGCGCGGAGGTGTTGGTGATCATGAGGTTGACCACCCGGTCCGTGTAGTCCGCCCGGCTCTGGTCCACGGCAGCAGCGATCAGGTTCCGGGCGCTCGGGGAGGCAGGGGAGAGGCTCCCGGGAGCGCCCGAACATGCGGCCAGCAGGGCCGCCGTCATCAGCAGCACCACCAAGCCGCTGCGGTACCGCAGGGGACCGGGAACCATGCCACTAAGGTAGTACCAACTCCAGTGGACGTGCTCCTCACCGGCAGCGAAAGGGCAACCTGTGGCCGAACGATTGATGCTCCTCGACACCGCGTCGCTGTACTTCCGGGCCTTCCACGCCCTGCCGGACACGATCAAAGCCAAGGACGGCACCCCCGTGAACGCCGTGCGCGGGCTGCTCGACATCATGGCACGGCTGATCACCGACTACAGACCCACCCGGCTGGTGGCCTGCTGGGACAACGACTGGCGCCCCGCGTGGCGGGTCGAACTGCTCCCCACCTACAAGAGCCACCGCGTGGCCAGGCCCGTGCCGGACGGTCTCGATATCGAGGAGACGCCGGCGGGCCTGGTGGAACAACTGCCCCTGATCCGCGAGGTGCTCGACGCGCTCAATGTCGCCGTCGTCGGCGCGGACCATCACGAGGCCGACGACGTCATCGGCAGTCTCGCGGCCCAGGCCGACGTGCCCGTGGACATTGTCACGGGGGACCGGGACCTCTTCCAGTTGGTGGACGACGACCGCGCGGTGCGGGTGATCTACACGGCGCGGGGCATGAGCAACCTCGAGGTGATGACCGACGTATCGGTGGTACGCAAGTACAGCGTGCTGCCCAGCCAGTACGCGGACTTCGCCACGTTGCGCGGGGACACGTCCGACGGCTTGCCCGGAGTTGCGGGCATCGGCGACAAGACGGCGGCCGGGCTGCTGAAGGACTACGGCAGCCTCGGCGGAATCGTTGCGGCGGCAGCGGACCCGACGGCTGCCATGGCCGCACGGATGCGGGCCAAGATCACGGAGGCCGCCGGTTACCTCGACGTCGCCCCGACCGTTGTCGGCGTCGTCCGCGACCTGGAGCTCGGGACGTTCGATGCCACCCTCCGGCCGCTGCGCCCCGAAGAGGCAGAACGGCTTGAGCAGCTCGCGACGGACCTGAACCTGGGCGGACCGTCCCGCCGCATCCGCCAAGCGCTCGAGGCGGTCGGCGAGGCGGCGGAGTAACGCCGGCCGCGGGGGACCAAAAATCCGGAGCGGGTTCCGGGCAAGTCCATTAAGGTAAAGACGTAATCGTTGCCGCGGCGGGCGGAGTGGCGCCCCCAGGCAAGGCACACGAACCGAGCGGACAGCGGTCTTGCCGGCGCAGGGTCGGGCCGTGCGGGCGAGGCACCCAAGGGATGGAGACAGCAATGAGCACGGCCACGACGAGGGACCTGCAGCCGGCGTCACTGCATTCGGCGGACAGCCACGACCTGATCCGGGTGCAGGGCGCCCGGGTGAACAACCTCAGGGACATCAATATCGAGATCCCTAAACGGCGGCTCACGGTGTTTACCGGGGTCTCGGGATCGGGCAAGAGTTCGCTGGTGTTCAGCACCATTGCCGCGGAGTCGCAGCGCCTGATCAACGAGACCTACAGCGCGTTCGTCCAGGGCTTCATGCCGACCTTGTCGCGTCCCGAGGTCGACTTCCTCGCCGGCCTGACCACCGCAATCATCGTGGACCAGGAACGGATGGGCGCCAACCCGCGTTCCACCGTGGGCACGGCCACCGACGCCAACGCCATGCTGCGGATCCTCTTCAGCAGGCTGGGCGACCCGTTTATCGGGTCGCCCAACGCCTTCTCCTTCAACGTCCCGTCGGTCAAGGCCAGCGGGGCCATCACGGTCGAGCGCGGCGGCAAGACCAAGGCGGAGAAGGCGACCTTCAACCGCCTCGGCGGGATGTGTCCGCGTTGCGAGGGCATGGGCTCGGTCAGCGATTTCGACCTGTCCGCGCTCTACGACGAGACGAAGTCGCTCTCCGAAGGCGCGCTGACGGTACCCGGCTACAGCATGGACGGGTGGTACGGCCGCATCTTCAGCGGGGCTGGGCTGCCCATGGACAAGCCGATTGCGAAGTACACGAAGAAGGAGCTCCACCAGCTGCTCTATTCGGAGCCGACCAAGATCAAGGTGGAGGGGATCAACCTCACCTACGAGGGCTTGATTCCAAAGATCCAGAAGTCGATGCTCTCCAAGGACCGTGAGGCGATGCAGCCGCACATTCGGGCCTTCGTGGACCGGGCGATCACCTTCGCCACCTGCCCCGAGTGCAACGGGACGCGGCTCGCGCAGGAGGCGCTGTCGTCGAAGATCCGCGGCAAGAACATCGCAGATCTTTGCCAGATGCAGATCAGCGACCTGGCCGAGTGGATCCGCGATCTAAAAGAGCCGTCGGTCGCGCCGCTGCTCACCGGCCTGCAGCACCTGCTCGATTCGTTTGCGGAGATCGGATTGGGTTACCTGTCGCTCGACCGGCCGGCGGGGACATTGTCCGGGGGAGAGGCACAGCGCACCAAGATGATCCGCCACCTGGGCTCGTCGCTCACCGACGTAACCTACGTGTTTGACGAACCCACCATCGGCCTGCATCCCCATGACATCGAGCGGATGAACCAGTTGCTGCTCCAGTTGCGGGACAAGGGCAACACCGTGCTGGTGGTGGAGCACAAGCCCGAGACCATAGCCATTGCCGACCACGTCGTGGATCTCGGGCCGGGCGCGGGCACGTCGGGCGGGACGATCTGCTTCGAAGGCAGCGTTGAGGAACTGCGGGGGAGCGACACCACCACCGGCCGCCACTTCGACGACCGGGCGTCCCTGAAGGAGTCGGTCCGCCCGTTCACGGGTGCCCTGGAGGTTCGGGGCGCCTCGACGCACAACCTTCAGGACGTGGACGTCGACGTCCCGCTCGGAGTGCTCGCGGTGATCACCGGGGTCGCCGGCTCGGGCAAGAGTTCGCTGATCCACGGCTCGGTCGCCCGCCGCCCCGGCGTCGTGGTGATAGACCAGGGAGCGATCAAAGGGTCACGGCGCAGCAATCCTGCCACCTACACCGGATTGCTCGAGCCGATCCGCAAGGCATTCGCCAAGGCCAACGGCGTCAAGCCGGCTCTGTTCAGCTCCAACTCCGAGGGCGCGTGCCCCGTCTGCAACGGCGCCGGCGTCATCTACACCGAACTGGGCATCATGGAGACCGTCGAGTCCACCTGCGAGGAATGCGAGGGGAAGCGGTTCCAGGCGGCGGTGCTGGAATACACGCTCGCCGGCCGGAACATCGCGGAGGTGCTCGCCATGCCGGTGACCGAGGCCGAGGAGTTCTTCGGCACGGGCGATGCGCGAACCCCGGCCGCCCACAAGATCCTGGAGCGGCTCGCCGACGTGGGACTCGGCTACATGACGCTGGGCCAACCGCTCACCACGTTGTCCGGCGGCGAACGGCAACGGCTCAAGCTGGCGACCCAAATGGCCGAAAAGGGCGACGTCTACGTGCTCGATGAGCCCACGACGGGACTTCATCTGGCCGACGTCGAGCAGTTGCTCGGCCTGCTGGACCGCCTCGTCGACTCCGGCAAGTCGGTTATCGTGATCGAGCACCACCAGGCCGTCATGGCGCACGCCGACTGGATTATCGACATCGGGCCCGGGGCCGGGCATGCCGGCGGCCGCATTGTCTTCGAGGGGACGCCGGCCGATCTCGTCGCCGATCGCTCCACGTTGACCGGCAAGCACCTGGCGGCCTACGTCGGTGCCTGAGGACCAAGGTTGCCGCCGGAGTCCCGAACTCCGGCGGCAACAGGCGGGTGCAGAGTTATGTCAACCTGATGCTGGTTTGAGGGGAGTGCCGACGTCGTTCGAGGGGATCCCGATTGCACACGCGGTTGCCGGAAAACAGCCTTTCCAGCCCACTATCGGGTCTCGCCTCAAATTCGCCGCCCACTTGGCGTGACATCGAGTCCTGGCTGCCTGTAGCCGGCGTTCGGCCGTGAGTTCGTGTGACTGCGAACGTCATGGATCATTGGAGCGACCAGCAGCAAACAGTCGGCCTGGCACGAGATGTTCCCGCCATGCCGGGACATCGCAAAACTGGGTAGAAGACGCAGCCAACGACCGAGTAAGCATGCGCCGCAGCAGGAGGCGAACCGCCACGGATTGGGTCCCCGCTTGCGCCTTTCCGTAACGCCGATAATCCACATTATGTCAAGTAAAGCATCGAGTACCTCCTCTGCAGAGCCATTCAAGCCCTCTCCCATCGGACGCACCGGGCGGCGCAGCCGATGGGCCCCTGCGGCGCGGCTTCAGGTGTTACCGCGAGGCCGCATCCGCCGTGCGTGCCAGGAACCGACCCGTCCGCCCAAAGTCACGGACGAGAAGTGCCATCCCGAGGATCGCTGCACCCACTCCACCCGCCATCAGCCACCAGAAAGGGTCTCCCCGCACTGCCAATCGGGCGGCACGAGCGAACCCCCCTCTGCTGGGGCCGCTGGCCGGATGCTCAAATCCTGAACTACTCCCAGCCTGAAGCCAACGGTCCGTTTCTGCCAGCGGGGGCACGACGCCCAAATCGCAGAGAAATCACGCCCATCCGCGAATCGAGAGGTGTCAGTAGAATATGCATTGTTGCACCTGATGCAATCGGGGCGCCCCACTGTCTCTTGACGGCCGAGACTTTAGAGAAAAACTGCTCAGGTCAGCTTGGGCCAAGTGCGTTTGTCGGCGTCTTGAAGAGCACGGCGCCGTTCGTCATTTGTCGGTCGCGCGTCAGCGGAACCGGGCGAAGACCCGAACGGGACCTGATTCGAAATCTGACCCCTCGGTCAATCCCATGGATTGGTAGAAGGCGCGTTGCTGCGGCTCATCATCCGTGATGAGCACCATTTGCCGAACGTGCCGGTACCGCTCTTCTACTTGGGTGAAAAGGGCACGCCCGACGCCGGTGCCCTGAAACGCCGGGTGCACCAGGATGTCTTGCACATAACAGATTGTTGCATCGTCCGAAACGGTCCGCGCGAGCCCAATTAGCTTGCCGTGTTGAGTCCGAGCCGTTGCTACGAAGGACGAGTTCCTTGTCGCACGACAGAGCAGATCCGGGTTGTTGGTATAAGCCGCCCAACCAACAGACTGGTAGAGCGAAAGCAGTTCTGCATCGGAGACTGGCAGGGCGGTCGATATCGTGAAAGCAGCCACGGACCTAGTGTTGCACTGCGATATCGCTCGGCGTTTGATGCCGGTGGAGTCCCGCGTGCCCCGGCTACGCCATGAAGGTCCTTCACCTCGGTTCGGGACCCGGTTTCGGAACGTCCATTCCGCCCGCACGAGGCATCCAGGCGTCGCTGAAGCGGGCCAGAAGAGGACCTGCGACCGCCAGGATCATCACATAAGCTGCGGCGATGGGCCCCACCACTGTGTAGCCTGCCGCAACCGCCAGACCGGCAATGACGACGGAAAACTCACCCCGGGTGACCAGGGCGGCCCCCGCCCGGACGCGTCCACGCTGCCGCACTCCTTCCTTTCCTGCTGCCCACCAGCCCGTACCCAGTTTGGTAGCAGCGGTCACGACGGACAGCAGCAGTGCTGCAGGCAGGATGGGCCACATGTCCGCAGGATCGATGGCCAGGCCGAAGGTCACAAAGAAGATCGCTGCAAAGAGATCGCGCAGCGGGCTCAAAACGTGCCGGGCACGGTCGGCAAAATGCTGGGGAATCGCTATGCCCACCAGGAAGGCGCCGACTGCTGCACTGGCGCCCATCCCCTCGGCCACGCCGGCAACGGCCAATGTAATGCCGAGGAGGCGCAACATGACCTGTTCATTCTGGGGATGAGACAGCAGACGTCCCATCCGGTACCCGGCCTTACGTGCCGCGACAAGGGCGAGAGTCACAGCGCTTGCGGCCAGGGCGACTCCCCCGGCTGCCTGCCAGGCTCCGCCGCCGGCAAGTACGACAACCAGGATAGGAAGGAACAGCGCCATGGCGATGTCTTCCAGAACCAGTATCGACAGCACCGCCGGCGTCTCCCGGTTACCCAAACGGCCCAGGTCATCCAGCAACCTGGCGATGATGCCTGACGAGGATATCCAGGTGACTCCCCCAAGGGCCAGTGCCGCCTGCCACGGCAGCTGCAGCACCAGTCCCAGCAGGAACCCGGGCACCGCGTTCAACAGGAAATCGATCAAACCCGAGACTCGATGCCGCTTGAGGCTGTACATCAGCTCGGCCGCGGAGAACTCGAGCCCCAGCAGGAGCAGCAACAGGACAATGCCGATCTCCCCCGCGGTTTCCACAAAGGGCCCCGCTGCATGTACCGGCAGCAGTCCGTCCTCTCCGAACGGCAGCCCGGAAAGGAGGTAAAACGGGACGGGTGAAAGGCCAAGCCTGTGTGCCAGAAGGCCGAGCCCGGAGAGGACGGTGAACAGCACTCCCAGTTCGATCAGAAGGAGCGACAGATGTGTCACGTTCAGGTGGCGGTCGGCGCATTGATGAGAGCTTCAAGTGCGGCCAGTCCGTCGGCCGACCCCAGCGCTATCAAGTCATCGTTAGCGAGGAGTTGCTCTTGTGGGGTGGGGCCAGTAATCACGCGCTCCCCTCGTATGATCGCCACGATTGAGCACCCCGTCCGACTGCGGGCCTTGCTGTCCCCCAGCGGCCGGCCCGCATACGGTGAGTTGGGCCGAACGGCAAAGCGGCTGGTTTCCAATCCCGGGACCTCCCGCGAGAGATCCGCAAAACGTTGCATGATCCGGGGCGCGCCCAATAGCTCGGCCAGTTGTAACGCTTCTTCCGGTTCCAATTGGAGCTTGCTGATTGCCCTGTCCGGATCGGCTTCGTCAAAGGTCAGGATGTCGGCCCCGCCATTCCGGTCTATCACCAGGGAAAAATTGACGTTGGTCCTCGTCTTCAGGTCATATCGCATGCCGACGCCGGGGAGCATGGTTTCGACGATTTCCACAGCACGATCCTAGGTTGAAGGCCGATATTACCCGGCCCACAACGGCACAGACCCCGGAGGTGCAAACCGGCCTTGTCGAAGCTCAGGCCGATGGATTCTGATCGGTTGCGGGCCCTGCCGGAGATGCATGCGCGTCTCCGTGTCGGCTACGGTATCCCGTTTTGCAGCCCGGCGGGACCCCTGAATGCGGTCATCTCCGCAGCCGAACCTGATCAACCTGGATGACTTTCCGTCACCGTGCCGCGTCCGCCCCCCACGGAAGGTCCGGCGAACCGCGACGGTCTTTCGCCAAGCCCGCCTGTGGTGAACACTAAACAGCATGCGAACCTTTGGCGTGGAGGAAGAGCTGCTCCTGGTGGACGCCAAGACCGGCGCCCTGGCCTCCGTCTCGGAACAACTGCTCCGGGAGCAGGAAGAACCTGCGGTGCTTGATACACCCGGGGCAACGGCGTCCCGCGGCGGCTACAAGGGCAGCCTGATGTCCGAGGTCAAGCAGGAACAGCTCGAAGCGGTGTCCGCTCCGTACAAGGATCTGCAGGACCTGGCAGCGGGCATCAGGGCCGGGCGCGCGGAGGCTGACCGACAGGCGCGGCGTTTTGGCGCCAGGGCTGCAGCATTGGGCACCTATCCCCTGCCTGCCACTACCAGCCTCGTGCCGCGGCCGCGATACCAGGCCATGGAATCCCGGTTCGGCATGACCCTGCGCGAACAACTGACGTGCGGTTTCCACGTGCACGTTTCGGTTGCCTCCGATGAGGAAGCCGTTGCCGTGCTTGACCGGATCCGCGTCTGGCTGCCGGTCCTGCTCGCGCTGAGCACCAACTCCCCCTTCTGGCAGGGCGTGGATAGTGGCTACGCCAGCTTCCGCTACCAGGTCTGGAAACGGTGGCCCACCGCCGGGCCGACCGGCATCTTCGGCTCCCCCGCTGCCTACCACCAACTGTTGGGGATGCTGCTCGAGTGCGACGTGCTGCTGGATAAGGGGATGATCTATTTCGACGCGCGGCTGGGTCAACGGCATCCGACGGTCGAGATCCGCGTGGCCGATGTCTGCCTGCAAGCGGAACATGCCGCCGCCGTGGCCGCCTTGTGCCGGGCCCTGGTCGAAACGGCTGCCCGGCAATGGAGCGACGGCAGCCCGCCGCCTCCGGTACCGGCGGAGCTGCTGCGTCTTGCGTCCTGGCGGGCCAGCAGGTCAGGACTGGAAGAAGAACTGCTCCACCCTGTGAAGAGCGACCGCGCCCCGGCCCGCAACGTGGTCGCAGCACTGCTCGAACATGTCGGACCAGTGCTGGCGGAAACGGACGATCTGGATCCCATACGGGCCGTCGTCGACGGAATCCTTCGCGACGGGACCGGCGCGGCAAGGCAGCGGGGAGTCCTCGCGCGCCAGCACAGACTCACCGACGTCGTCTTCGACGCCGTCAGGAACACGCACCTTCCGGCCGGCATCCTGTGAGCTCTCGGCCGGCACGAGCGCGAAGGGGCTCGCGGCGCACAAGGCGCTAGCCGGCGTCGTAGGCGCGCTGCAGTTCGCCGATGTCGATCTTCCTCATCTGCAGCATGGCTTCCATGGCACGCTGGGCCTTCTGCGGATCCGGCCCGCCGATCAGCCGCGGCAGCACCGAGGGAATGATTTGCCAGGACAATCCGTACTTGTCCTTGAGCCATCCGCATTGGCTCTCGGCACCGCCGTCGGCAGTCAGCGCGTCCCAGAGCCGGTCGACCTCCGCCTGGTCCTCGCAGTCCACCTGCAGGGACACGGCCTCATTAAACGTGAACTGGGCTCCCCCGTTCAGGGCCGTGAAGGACTGGCCGTCCAACTCGAACTCTACGGTCAGCACCTGGCCTTCCATCCCCGGACCGGTCTCGCCGTAGCGCGTCACGTCGAGGATCTTCGAGTTTTTGAACAGCTGGACGTAGAACTGTGCCGCCTCTTCGGCCTCGCTGTCGAACCACAGGCACGGCGTGATCTTCTGCATGATGGGCTCCTCCCCTGTATCAGGCGTACCGGAACCGCCCCTCGAACGTGTGAATCGGGTGTTCGACGTGAACCGGGCACCGACCGGCAGCCAAACGTGATGCCTCCGGCTCAGCCGGGGGCACCGGCCAGCACCAGGGTCGTGGCGTCCCTGCCATCCGGGTCTATCACCTGCAGGCGGCACCCCTCCCCTTCGGGGGCTGCATAACCGGGAAGCCGCTTGCTTTCACTGCAGCGGTGAAGCTCTTCCAGCGCGGCAGCTTCAATCCGGGCATTCTGGAGGTTGATGGTGACGCCCCGCCCGGGCGCAAGCGCGCTGGTGCGGCGAACCAACGAATACAGCGCCACAATGTTTCGGGTTGTCACGTGCCCGCGCACTTCGATATTGGCGGATTCCCGATCGATATCCAGCCGGACGACCACTCGCAGTTTGGGATCCATGCTTTGTCCCCTCAAGAGTTCCCCATGGCCGCTCCTTGACCGGTGATCATCATAAGAGGACGAATGTGGCGTGGGCAACAGACCGCGGGGAATATTTCGTGGAGACGGAACGCGGGCCCTGCAGGGGGCGGCGGCATCACCGGGCGGGACCGTGCTTTCTATTACGGACTGAGCGCCGCTAACCCGGCGCCGCCCTCTTGGCCGGGAATGCCGAGGCGTCGCCTGCGCTCAGCGCAGCAGAACCGCGATGCCGGTAGCGGCCGCGGCCCACAGCACGCTCGCGAAAGTGCCCAGGATAAAGCGCTCGGCCGCCCCGGACTGACCGAGTTCCGAATACCGGCCCAAGCCTTTCACTGCGAGGACAACGGCCAATCCTTCCGGCCACTCGGCCAGCAGGGTGGCCGCGATGGCCGTCCGCTCGAGCACCCCGATCCAGGCCCCTCCGCGGAGCGCCGGGGATGCTTCGGGGTCGGTGTGGTTGTCCGGGTGCGAGGCATTGAACGACAACCGCAGGATGGTCACGGTGGCCGGGCCACCGCCGATCGCGGCGGCCGCCACGCCCAGCGCATAGGCTGCCGGGCCCAGGCCGCCGGACCCCAGGACCGCCAACAATCCCGCAATGCCCAGGAGCAGCAGCGACACGGCGCTGGCGGCATACAGCCAGCGGTTGCCCCGGCCCTGGAACCGCTCGAAGTACATGGGCGCCGCCACCGCCCCGGCCACGCAGAGCGTGACAAGTGCCATGACGCTCATCGGTCGGCCCCTTCCAGCAACGCTTGTGCCGCCAACCGTGCGCGTCGCCACTCCGGCCAGAGTCCACTGTGCAGCCTGCTGGAGACGGCCTGCTGCGTGATCCCCAGCCGGCCGGCGATTTGCTGCTGGGTGAGTCCTTCATCACTGAGCATCCCGGCTTCGGTCGCCTGCCTGCTGCGCTTCCGCGCTACCGACACCAGCAACTGCAGCACCGCTTCGGCATGGCCGGCCTCCTCGCGGGCACCGGAGACGGCGACGTTGCCCGGCGATGTCTTGGCCGCGGTCACCGCTTCGCGTGCGCGCTCGAAGGCCTCGCCGGAACCCGCGCGGGTAGATTCCGGCAGCGGAGTAACAACCCCGCCCACGCCGATTCCCACGCTCCAGTGGTTGCTGACCGCCAGGTCCAGGGCAAGATCCGCCGCCACGGCAGCGTCGGCGACCACGGCCTGCATCTCGTCGCCGGCGGTGCGTTCGAACCCGCGCACCAGCGGACGGGACCGGTCCTCATTCAGGGCTCCAAGCGCGCCCTCGACGAGGTCCACGTGGCGGCGTGAGCGCCGCTGATCGACGGTCAGCACATACATACAAACCTGCTTCCTTGTGGCTCAGGCAACAAGTATGCAGGGTTGTAGGCACGGATGCAACCTTACTGCTCCACCGGCTGGTGGCTGACCAGCCCCACGAGATTGCCTTCGGAGTCGCGGATGAACCCCATCCATTCATCCATGCCGGCTGGTCCCAAGGCGCCATCGGCATGCCGGAAGATGATGTGTGGTTCCTCGACAACCGCAATCCCCCGGGCGCGCAGTTCCTCGACCCGGTCCCGCACCGAGTCGACCTGCAGGTACAACAGGGCGGCCGGCGCGCCCACCTCCAGCAGCAGCCGCACGCCGTCGAGATCGAAGAACACCAAGCCCGGAGGGTCGAAGACCCCGGCCGGCGGATCACCGAGCAGGTCGGTGTAGAAAGCGGTGGCCCGCTCGAGCTCGTGCACACCGAGCGCAACCTGTGCCAACTTCATGGCTTCCGCTCCTCCCCATCCGCCGCGGGCTTCGGCCCCTGCCCAGCCGCCCGGTTTCGCCCCCTGCCCGACTGCCGCGGACGGCGTCGGACCCCGGCCGGCTCGTCCTCGCATCGTACGCCCGTGGGTGCCCGATAGTGTGGAGGGGTGACTGAAACATCGCCCCGGCTCCGGGCGGGCATCCCGCTGGCGGCAGTATCGATCGCCCTGGACCTGGCCGCCGTCGTCATTTTTGCGGCGGCGGGCCGAAACACGCACGAACACGGAATGGCCCTGGCCGGAATCCTGATTACCGCGAGCCCGTTCCTGGCCGGGGCCCTCGTGGGCTGGCTGGCCTCGCGCGCCTGGCGCCGGCCGGCCTCCCTTTGGCCGACCGGGGTCGCAGTCTGGCTGGCCGCAGTGGCCCTGGGGCTCGCCCTGCGCGGCCTGGCGGGCGGCGGGCTCGCGCTGTCCTTCCAGATCGTGGCCTTCCTGGTCCTCGGCGCCCTGCTGTTGGGGTGGCGGGCGGCCGCCGCACTGTTCATCAAACTACGTTTCGCCCGACGGGTGGAATAACCTCGGATAGAGGGAAGAACACCCAGTTCCAGCAGAAAGGCAGTGCAGTGGCTACAGCATTCGTTCTCATCCGCACCGATGCGACCCGGATTCCGGAGTGCGCCCAGGAGATCTCCGAGATCGAGGGCATCAGCGAGGTCTATTCGGTCACCGGGGAATGGGATTTGATCGCCGTCGCCCGGGTCGCCAAGCACGACGAACTGGCCGATGTCATCGCCGACCGGCTCTCGAAGGTCCGGGGCGTGCAGGCAACGACCACTCACATCGCCTTCCGCGCCTATTCCAAGCACGACCTGGATGCAGCCTTCTCGCTCGGGTTCGAGCACTAGGCTTCGCGCGCGCAGACAGAGTGCCCCGGACATCCTGTCCGGGGCACTCCTTGTTAAGCTGTTGCGGCCCACGCGCGGGCCGGAAGTCAGCGGGTAGCGTCGATCCAGCGCTGCAGCGCCTCGGCCGCGGCACCGCTGTCGATGGCTTCCTCGGCCCGTTCCAAACCGGCGGCCAGCCGCTCCAGCAGCGGGGCGTCGGCTGTCGCGTC
>NZ_JBNHGL010000028.1:0-25082 GCF_059091245.1 Arthrobacter sp. Y3225116 | reverse complement strand
CACGCAAGCAGGCCGCGCCGGCCGGGCATGCGGCACGCAAGCAGGCCGCGCCCGCGGGGCGGTACCGTCCCTCAGCGGATGAAGTGGCGGGAGATGAGCAGCCGCTGGATCTGGTTGGTGCCCTCGAAGATCTGCATGACCTTGGCCTCGCGCATGTACCGCTCGGCCGGGAAGTCCCGGGTGTAGCCGGCCCCGCCCAGCACCTGCACGGCGTTGGTCGTCACGCTCATCGCGTTGTCGGTGGCCACCAGCTTGGCGATCGAGGCCTCCCGGCCGTAGGGAAGGCCGGCGTCCTTCAGCCGGGCCGCCGTCAGGTACATGGCGCGCGCGGTTTCCACCTCCACCGCCATGTCGGCGATCAGGAAGGCCAGCCCCTCGTGCTCGATCAGCCGCTTGCCGAAGGCCTCGCGCTCGTTGGCGTAGGAGGCGGCCAGGTCCAGCGCGGCCTGGGCCAACCCGGCGGCCACCGCCGCAATGCCCAGCCTGCCCGAGTCCAGCGCGGCGAAGGCGATCGCCAGGCCCTGGCCTTCCTCACCGATCAGGCGATTGGCCGGGACATACACGTCGTCGAAGTTCATCGTCGCCGTGGTCGAGGCAGTCAGCCCCATCTTGTGCTCGGGCGGCGCCGCGCTCAGGCCTTCGGCGTCGGCCGGAACCAGGAAGCAGGAGATCCCGTGCCGGGGATCGTCGGACGTCCTGGCCATGACGGTATAGAAATCGGCCTCACCGGCGTGCGTGGTCCAGGCCTTCGCGCCGCGGATCACGTAGCCCTCGCCCTTCCGGACGGCGCGGGTGCGCATCGCCGCCGGGTTGGAGCCGGCATGTGATTCGGAGAGGCAGTAGGCACCCAGGGTGTCGCCCGAGAGCATCTCCGGCAGCCAGGTTTTTCGCTGTGTGTCGCTGCCGAAATGCACCAGCGGGAAGCAGGAGAGGGCGTGGACGCTGACGCCCACCGCAACGCTGCCCCACGCCGCGCCGAGTTCCTCCAGGACCTGCAGGTACACTTCGGCCGGCTGGCCGCCTCCGCCAAACTCCTCCGGGTACGGCAGGCTGAGCAGCCCGGCTTCCCCCAGCATCCGGAAGATCCCGCGCGGGAACCGCTCGGCGGCCTCGGCCGCGGCCGCCTGCGGCAGCAGCTCGCGGTCCGCGATGTCGCGGACCAGCTCGATCAGGTCCTGTGCTTCCTCCGTCGGCAACAACCGTTGCACAACCATCGCCACTCACCCCTCCGGCTACCGGCCTGGGTGCGGACCGGCTCCTGGATTGCCGCAGCCAGACCGGGTTCGCCGGGCCGCTGCGCTGCGTCCATGTCATTGCGTGAGTCAACTACAACACGGCAACAGGGGCCTGACAAGCATGATCCCCGGCGTGTGTGCGGACCGGTTTGAGGCCGGTGTCCCGGCCGGTGTGGGGCCGGTGTCCCGGCCGGTGTGGGCCGATGTGGGGGCCGGTGTCCCGGCCGGTCGAGCCGCGCTGCCGAGCAACAGGAGCAGTCGCTGGACATCGGCGACTGCCGCGATCACCCAGGGCGGCCGAGCTGTGCGAGAGCGGCCTTCCGCGACGGGGCTGTGTCGACTTTCGGCCGCTCTCGAGCTCGGCGCGGAATGCCAGCACCTTGCGTCGGCCGCTCTGAAGCCTCGCGCCGTTGCGAGGGCCGGCGCAGACCGGCATCCAGATCGGCTTCGCTTTCACTGGTGACCCGGCGAGGCGGGAAGCGTAGGCTGGGAAGCGAGTCCTGCAGCAGCAGAAAAAAGGTGATGTGCCATGGACCGGACGTGGAAGCGCTGGCTGCCCGCCGCCGTCGTGCCCGCAGTCATTGCCGGCGGGGTGCTCGCCGGTTCCCTGCAGGCCAACGCCGCAACGGACTTGCCGGACAAGACCCCGCAGCAGCTGCTGGAATTCGTGGCGGACAGCGACGTCCGAGAGCTCTCCGGCACGCTGGAACAGGACTCCGCGCTGGGGCTGCCGGAACTTCCCGAGGACCTGCCCGCGGACGAGGGCGGACAGGTGGCCGAGGCGCTGGAACTGCTGACCGGTTCCCGCACCGCGCGCGTCTATCTGGACGGGCCGGACCAGGCCCGGCTGCAGATCTTCGACCGCTTTGCGGAGCGCGACGTGATCCGCAACGGCTCCGAGGCCTGGGTCTACAGCTCCAAGGAGAACGAGGCGGTTCACCTGACGCTGCCCGCCTGCGCGGACGGGGGCAAGAATCACGACGGCGGCGCCTCCCGCCCGGGTGGCGCCTACACTCCCGAACAGCTCGCCGATCACTTGCTGGCCAAGATCGGTCCGGAAACGAAGGTGTCCGTCGGCGCCGATACCGAGGTCGCCGGGCGCAGTGCCTATCAGTTGCTGGTGGAGCCGAACAGCACGGCCACGCTGGTGGGATCGGTGACCGTCGCCGTCGACGCCGAGACCGGCCTGCCGCTCAGCCTCCGGGTCGCCGCCCGGGGACAGCAGGATCCGGCGTTCCAGCTGGGCTTCAGCAAGCTGAGCCTCGAGGCCCCGGATCAGAGCCTGTTCGAGTTCACCCCGCCGGCGGGTGCCAGCGTCACCGAAAAGGCCGTGCCGCGGCACGGAAAGCAGCCACCGTCCGGACGCCATGGCCAGCACGACGCCGGTGCTGCCACGCCGAGGGATGACGTCACCCTCCATGGCTCCGGCTGGGAAACGGTGGCGGAAGTCCCCGCCGGGGCCCTGCCGGAGGGCTGGGAAGACTCGCCTCTGCTGGCCCAGGCCACCGAAGCGGTGGACGGCGGCAGGCTGATCTCCACCGCCCTGGTCAACGTGTACCTGACCGACGACGGCCGCGTCCTGGCCGGGTCGGTCCCGTTCGAGTCGTTGCAGGCAGCCGCGGAGGCCCGGTGAACGGCAGCGGCAACCCTGCCGCGCTGGTCATCGAGACCTCCGGACTGACCAAACGCTTCGGCCGGCAAACCGCCGTCGACTCCCTTGACCTGGCCGTCCCGCACGGCTCCGTCTTCGGCTTCCTGGGTCCCAACGGCTCGGGGAAAACCACCACCATCCGCGTGATGCTCGGGCTGGCCGCCGCCACCAGCGGGAGCGTCCGGATCTTCGGGCAGGACATGCCCGGGTCTTTGCGGGACGTGCTTCCGCGGGTCGGAGCCCTCATCGAAGGCCCGGCGTTCTACCCGTTCCTGTCCGGCGCCGCTAACCTGCACCGGCTGGACACCGCGGACCGCCATGCCCCGTCAGACACCCGGCGGGAGAGGATCGGCAGGGCGCTGGAGCGGGTCGGCCTGACCCAGGCCGCGGACAAGAAGGTGCGCGCCTACTCGCTGGGCATGAAGCAGCGGCTGGGCATCGCCAACGCCCTGATGATGCCGCGCCAGCTCCTGGTGCTGGACGAACCCACCAACGGGCTCGACCCGCAGGGCACCCGCGAAGTCCGCAGCCTGGTCCGTTCGCTGGCGGGGGAGGGCACCACGGTATTCGTCTCGAGCCACCTGCTCTCCGAGGTGGAGCAGATCTGCACGCACGCGGCCGTCATGCGCGCCGGAAAGCTGGTTGCGCAGGGGGCCCTGGACGAGGTGCGCCGGGCGGGCCTCACCCACGTGAGCATCCAGACCCCCGACATCGACGCCGCGCGCGGCGTGCTGCGCGGGCTGGGCCTGGAACCCGAGGTCCCGGACGCCGCACTCGACGGACAAGTGAACGCCCCGATGAACCAAAGCGGTCTGCTGCCCGAGCACATCGCCGCTGCCCTCGTGGCGGACGGCGTGCGGATCCGCGGGTTCACCGTGGAGGCAAGCAGCCTCGAGGACCGGTACGTGGAGCTGACGGGAGAGGGGTTCGACGTTGTCCAGTGAGCAGCAGCCGAGCCCGGGCGGCGACCGCCGGCTGGGACCCGAAATCGTGGAAGTCGAGGCCCCCGCCGAGGAAAACCCCGGCGCTTCGGCGGCCCCTCCGGCCGAGGGACAAGAGCGCGGCAAGTCCGCCGGATGGGCCTTCTTCGGTTCCGAGCTCAGCGTGCTGTTCCGACGCGGCCGGACGTGGGCCCTGCTGCTGGCCCTGGCCGCCGTCCCGACGCTCATCGCGGTGGTGGTCCGGTTCGCTGCGGACGAGGGAGGGCCCGGCGGCGGTCCACCGTTCCTCAACCGGATCACGGACAACGGATTGTTCGTGGCGCTCACCGGGCTGGTGGTGTCCATCCCGTTGTTCCTGCCGCTGACCGTCAGCGTCGTTTCCGGGGACACGATCGCGGGCGAGGCGGGCCACGGCACCCTGCGCTACCTGCTCAGCGCCCCCGCCGGCCGGCTGCGGCTGCTGGCCGTCAAGTACGGTGCGGCGGTGGCCTTCTGCGCTGCGGCGGCGCTCGCCATCGCGATCACCGGCGCGCTGATCGGCGGCCTGCTCTTCGGCGTCGGGCCGGTGACCCTGCTGTCCGGCGACACGATCGGCGTCGGCGAATCCCTGCTTCGGCTGCTGCTGGTAGCCGCCTACGTTGCCCTGTCGCTGGCAGGGTTGGCGGCCATCGGGCTTTTCATCTCCACCCTCACCGAAGTCCCCGTCGGTGCGATGGCGGCGACGGCAGTGCTCGCCGTCGTCACGCAGATTGTCGGCGCCCTGCCGCAGCTGGAGTGGCTGCACCCGTGGCTGTTCACCCACCACTGGCTCAGCTTCGCCGATCTGCTGCGCCAGCCCATCTCCTGGGACGCCTTCGGCGCCAACGCCCTCCTGCAGGGCTCCTACATCGCCGTTTCCTGCGCCCTGGCCTACGGCCGTTTCAGCACCAAGGACGTGCTGTCCTAAGAAGCTACTTGGCAGGTGACCAGCCCTTTACTTCCGGCTATACCCGACTACGCAAACTCCCGTAGCCGTCCTTCGGATATGCCATCCAGTAACCCGCCAATGATTTCGGCTCGGCGAACTCTGGTCGACCTGTCGTTCGTCCCCGAGCGAGTGTCCGCATAATAATCCTCAGCCACGGTTCCGACCCCGTCTTCGTTACCCAATGCCGCCCGGTCGACTTCCGCGAAGAAGTCCTTGAGAGCTGGTCCTCGAAGGCCTAAGTCCACGGCTCCCCTTCGCTGACGAACATCAATCTCAACGAGAAGCGTGAAGAGATCCGCCTTTTGCCATACACGGCTTTTAGCAGGAAAATCCATTGCGTCAACTGTAGTGAAAGCCGACGTAAGACGTTTACGGAGGTCTTTCTCTTGTGGCAGTTCGTCGTTGTAACGCTCAAGGTACTCCTCGTGCTCCGTGTCGCGGTTGAAGTATGTCGATAGCATGGTAATGACCAAAGTTAGCGTCCACCGAACATCGTTCATCCGCTTCACGTCTAATGTGCTGAATACGTTATGTCTCTCGAAGAACGCGTTTTGGCTGACATCATCACACAGTTTTTTGAGTGCGCCGTCGTACCGAGCATTATTTACCTCCATTGCATTCAAGCTATACGAGGTTGAATTGATGCGATAAAAAAGATCCCTTGTTTGAAGATCAGTCAGCGGGCCTAGGTCTCGTACGACTACCTCATATTCGAGAAATCTCTCTTTGTCTTCTTTGTTAAGGTCTGAATAACCTGGCATCCCGATAAGTTTCAAATCAGGTGAGCCGCTGAAATATTGGTGAAGTGTCGTTATGCGTTGTTGTCCGTCAACGATCAGTTCAGTTCCCTCTCCGGTGTCAGTATCAACCGACCCTGAAGCAATAAATATCTCAGGGAAGGGGAGCCCGTCGAGAACAGTCTTCAGAAATGCTAGTTTATGTTTGTTGGACCAGACCAGCCTTCGCTGAAACTGGGGGTTCGGGACGAGCGTTTCATTCCGTATGCCCGTCAACAAGACTCGAAGTTTTCGATTGGTGGCCGACGTCCTCATTCTGGTTCCTTTTCCATTTTGCAAAGCGCTACGGCTTGTTCTTGATACTCTTCCAGAAAATCAATATCGTAGTAAATCCCTGCATTGACGCTGTAGGGGCCACATACTTGATCGGAGGTTAATTCTCGAAAAAACTCAAACCATTCGTCCGCTAAAGGTAGTGCGGGTGATGGCGGAAGAGCGTCTGGCCGCAACCAACCGGAGAGATGCTTTGAGGTGAAGAGTTCGCGTTTATTCCATCTAAAAGTCTTATCAATACTTAAAAGCGACGAAACTTGCCGCCATATTTTCGTATAGAGCTCGCGAGAGACTATGGCCACATCAATGTCACTAGTGTCGTTGAATATCTTCCAACGCTTCGACGGTGCAATTGAAAACCCGAGCTTCGCAGATCCGACAACATAGATGCTGGTTGGATGTATGTCAAAACGTTTAGCAACAGCCCCTCGCAGGTCTGCATACTGGTCGTCAGATATAGCCGAACAGCTTCCCATAGTAAGGAAACGCTGGACGATCGCAGTATTATCGACCTGCTCTAGGGCCGTTTTGAATTCTTCTATAGACTCAGGCAATGCGTACATTCCTAAAAATCGCTGTCGGTTTGCGCTTTGTGTGTGTTCAGCAATTGCTCCACATCCTCGCCAGGGGGAATCTGGGCCTTTGCGGCAGCATTCGAGAGTGATGCAAGCGCCGGGCGACTGTGCCCATCACTCCCCCTCCGATCGAGCTTTGGCCCAGCTTACCGGAGAAAGGTTTATCCCCTGCAAGTTCTGAGCTGCCGCGCTTTTAAGGGCGGGGGTGTGTGAGGGGCAATCCGACCTTGACGAGTTCTTAGAACGCTTGATAACTACGCAGTGGACGTTGACCGAACTACTAAAGTGCACGAAAGTGGAACCTGGGTCTTCTGTCTAACCTGTTGCAAGCAAGCTGCGCGGATCTTCAAAATTAGCGGAGCTTCGCAGTGAGGTGGGACAATTGAGGTACGTCGCACCACGGGGGCTGAACTCTGTCTGTCCTAGCGGGAAGTCTGCTAGGTAGTTATTGCATCCCGGCCTGTTCGTCGGGCTGATGGATGCCGATGGTGTTGTTTTCCGTGTCCAGGTAGTAGCCCTGCCACGCCATTCCCGGCAGCGCGTACTTGGGCAGGGCCGTTTGGCCGCCCGCCTCCAGGATTTTCCGTTCGGTTGCGTCGTAGTCATCTACCTCCATGGTGACCACCCAGGCGTTGGTGCCCTGGCCGGTCCCCGGGGTCGGGGCGGGGCGCTGCATGAGGCCTCCGTTGATGCCGGGTTGGTCCTCCGGGCCGGTCACGACTCCGTAGTAGGGAGTGCCTGTGACCTGTGAATAGTCCTCGAACGTCCAGCCGAACACGGTGGCGTAGAAGTTTTTCGCTCGTTCCAGGTCTTCTGCCTGGATCTCAAAGTGCACGGGTCGGGCCATGGCGGACTCCTCTGCTGGACGCGGGTGCTGATGGTCTCCAATCATGCTATCCAGCGGGGGAGTGTCAAGAGGGCCGGCCGGCGTCAGCGGCGCCGGCCGGTCTGGCGGGTCTCGGACACGCGGCGACGGCAGGGAAGCGGCCCGAAAGCCGCGCCCCGCCGTCATGATGGGGAAAAGGAGGTTCTGCCGGCTACCGGAGCTGCTCTGCGAGGATGTCGAAGGCTTCGCTCCAGCCATCGTGGACGTTGTTGTCGCCGGCGAAACCGTCGATGCCGCGCAGGTGGAATGTCATCTCGGTGCGGCCGCCCTCCAGCTCGGCCAGCTCCACCGTGATCACCGGCGAGTCTTCGCGCCGGTCGCCGGGGGAGGCCCAGGTGAAGACCAGCCGCTCCGGTTCGACAACTTCGAGGTACTCGCCGGCGGTGGGGTATTCGCTGGCGTCCGGCGCGATCATCTTGTAGGCGTAGGTGCCGCCGACGCGGGCGTCGATCCTGACGAACTCGCGCGGGCTGTCCACTTCGCGCGGGTGCCACCAGCGCGCGGCTTCGTCCGGATCGGTCCACGCCCGCCAGATGGTCTCGCGCGGGGCGTCGAAGACGCGGGTGATGGTGAATTGCTTGTCCTGGGTGGTGGTTTGCTCAGTCATTTCCGGCTTCTTCCTTGAGTTCACGGAGCCGCTCGTCCAATAGGTCAAAGCGCTCGTTCCAGAGACCTCTGTGGTGGTCGATCCAGGCCGAAACGTCGTCCAGGGGCTCGGTGCGCAGAGTGCAGGTGCGCCACTGTGCGGTGGCTGTGCGCTCGATCAGCCCGGCATTCTGCAGCACCCGCAGGTGCTGCGAGATGGCGGGCCGGCTGATCCGGAACGGCTCTGCCAGTTCGCCGACCGTGGCGGAACCCTGTCGCAGCCGGGACAGGATGGCCCGGCGGGTAGGGTCGGCCAGCGCGGCGAAGACCAGGCTCAGCTCGTCCGAAGCCCCTGCCATGTAAGCAACTCCTTATGTAAGTAGTTTCTTAATTTTACGCCGGCACGCGACCGCGTCAAGAGCAAAAGCATCTGTCCGAGGACACCGTGAGCGCGGCTCGGCCCCTCCGGAAACGGGGGAGCGGCGACCGCACCCTCGTTGTTCCCCCGGTCCTAGAATCGCGACGAACTGCCCGAGCCGCTGAAGCTCCCGCCGCTGCTGCCATAGCCGGTGGTGCTGCCGGTGCTGCGGGAAGAATCGACGCTGCTCTGTGCATAGCCGTAGCCGGCGCTAAAGGAGTATGCCGAATAGAACATGTGCGGCGGGTACACGGTGTCCAGGATCGTGGGGGAGGACTCCCGCTCACCGCTGCTGAGTTCTTCGTCCATCTCCTCGCGCATCTTGTCCTTCTCCGAGGACGTCTTGGCATACGCGTCAATCACCGTGTCCGCGTGTGCTTTGAGCAGGTCGGTGAATTCGCTCCGGCTCTGTTGTACCAAGCGCAGCGCGGCGTCCGGCGTGGTCCGTCCGTCGGCGAGCCCGGCGGCCCAGTCCTCCAGGTCACCGAGTGTCCGGTCGCGGAAGGAGCGCAGCGCGGCAGCCGTCGCGGAAGAGCGTGCGGTCTCGGGCCCCTCCTGCAGCAGCGAATCGATGCCGTCCACGTCCTCGCGCAAGGGCGCCACTTGCCGGTCCCAGGCGCGCTCCCATCCCGAGGCAAGGTTCAGGAACGTGTTCGTATCGGCTATGACGTCATCCAGCGCGTCCAGCTCCGACGCGATACGCGCGTACTCGGCGGCAATCTTGACGTTCTTGCCCGATTTCAGCTCCTTCTCGCTCAGGGCGTGCACCCTGTCGTTGAGCTTGCTGGCTTCCGTGTAGCCGGTCATGAAGCCGCGGTATTTTTCCAGCACCCGCGAGCCGTATTCCGACCCCGTGGGAATGGTGTTCGCGTTGACCTCCGTGGCGTCGAGATCCATGGATACGTTGGAGTAGCTGCGGTCCCCGCGTTCGATCTCGCGGCGTCCTCTGAGTAGATTCTGCCGACGCACTCCGTAGCGGACCCCGAAGGACCCGGCGAGGGCGATGCCCGCCGCCCAGAGGCTGCCGATGAAGACCCCGGAGCGGTACCACGGGCGGTTGATTAGCTCCGCGCCGCGCTCGATGCCGGCGATTGTTCCGTCCGTCCACTGGGCATCCCGGAACAGCTCCTTGGTGGATTCCTGGATGTCCTCGCGCTGTTCAAGCGGGATCTTGCGGTCCTCGCCCATGTAGGTTCCGACCCACCGGCCGACCGGATCCAGCGCGAAGATGAAGAGTCCGTCCGCCCACTTCTGGCCGTCGGGGCTGAGCCACTCCGGGCGCTCCGCGCGGGCAAAACGCAGCACCTCTTCATTCAGGTTGGCAGAGGCAGAGCCGTTGTAGGTGTAGATGGCAACACTGGTGGGCTCATAGAAGTCGATAGCCTCCACGGCGGGCAGCAGCGTGTTTTGGTCAAGGACACCGGCGTTGTCCTCCACGACCACCTCGGTGGGGGTCTCAGCGTGGGCGGCCGGGGCCGACCCCAGCAGCCCGGCCAGCACCAGCACGAGTGCGCCGATCGTCCTCTTCATGTGTTCCGTTCCTTGGTTCCGTGGCATATGTGTTCACGGGCACCCTACACGGAGCGGGGAAACAGGCGGGGCAGGTGGGCGCTGAGCACGGCGGTGGGCCGGCTCCAAGAGCCGGCCCACCGCCGTCGTTATTGTGCTTTTGGGAGCTAGAGCTGCGCGCCGGTGGCGCCGCTGTCGTTTACTTCTCCGCGCCAGGCACCGGTCTCGGTGCCGCGGGTTTCGATGAACTCCTTGAACTTGCGCATGTCCGACTTCACTTGCTTGTCGTCCAGGTTCAACGTGGCGCCGACCTTCTCGGTGAAGGTTTCGGGATCCCACTCGAAACGCACCGACACCTTGGTGCTGTCGGCACCCAGCCGGCTGAAGGTGACGACGCCGGCATGGGACTTGCCGTCGACGCTGCGCCAGGCGATGCGCTCGTCCGGCTGCTGCTCCACGATCTCGGTGTCGAACTCGCGCTCCACGCCGCCGACCTTGGTCTTCCAGTGGTTGGTGGTGTCGGTCAGCTGGGTCACGGACTCAACGCCGGACATGAAGTTCGGAAAGGATTCGAACTGCGTCCACTGGTCATACGCTGTGCGGACCGGAACGGCTACATCAATGGTTTCTTCCACGGTTTGCATCAGTTGCCTCCTTTGGAATCGGGCCAGGGCCGCTGTTGCGCCCCTTGAGGTGGCCTCGTTGCCTACGCTACACAGGCTGGTGAAAGGTGACAACTCGATAGACAGCTTGCTGACCATTTTCTGCAGTGCGTAGGGTGGCGTGTGTAGCAATCGCAGAGTCAACCGTCAGGAGTGAATCATGCGCGCTGTAGTGTTCGAGGACTTCAAGACTTTTCCCACCATCAAGGACGTCGAGCGGCCGAAGCCGCGGGCCGGGGAGGTGCTGCTGAAGGTCGCCGGCGCCGGAGCCTGCCACTCCGATGTCGCCATTTACAACGACTTTGAGGCCGGGGGCCCGGGAGCCGTACCGCCGCCGTTTACGCTCGGCCACGAAAACTCCGGGTGGGTTGAAGAGCTCGGGGAGGGCGTGGAAGGCTTCAACGTCGGCGATGCCTATCTGGTCTACGGGCCGATCGGCTGCGGGCACTGCAAGGCCTGTTCGCGCGGCCAGGACACGTACTGTGAAAACGCGGCCAAGATGCCCTACCTCGGCGTGGGGTTGGGGCGCGACGGTGGGATGGCCGAATACGTGTCCGTCCCGGCCAGGAACTTGGTGCCGCTCGGCGACGCCGATCCGGTGGCCGCGGCGCCGCTGGCCGACGCTGCGCTGACTCCGTACCACGCCATCAAGCAGTCGCTGCCGCACCTGGCCGGCGGCGGCAAGTACGCGTTGGTCATCGGGCTGGGCGGCCTGGGCCAGATCGCCGTGCAGATCCTCAAGGCGCTGACCGGCGCCACCGTCATCGCCACCGACATGAAGGAAGATGCGATGCGCAAGGCCGAAGAGGCCGGCGCCGTGACCGTTCCCGGCGGCGAGGGGCAGGCCGAGCGGATCCGTGACATCACCGGCGGCCGCGGCGTCGATGCCGCGTTCGACTTCGTGGGCGTGGGCCCGACCGTCAAGACCGCCGCCGCGTCCATGGCCCGGATGTCCAGGCTGACGGTGGTGGGAATCGCCGGCGGCACGCTGGAGTGGAGCTTCTTCACCAACCCGTACGAGTCCGTCATCACGAACACCTACTGGGGCACCATCGAGGACCTGCACGAAGTGGTGGACATGTACAGGGCCGGGCAGATCGTTCCGGAGATTGAGCGCTACAGCATGGACGATGCGCTGGAGGCCTACCGCAAGCTGCAGGCCGGCGAGCTCAGCGGCCGGGCCGTGGTGGTTCCGCACGGGAGCTAGGGAATTGAAGTACCGGCGGCGGGGTTGTGGCGGATATGAAGCGCATCGGTTTCCTGTCCTTCGGCCACTGGAGCCCCGCCGTCGGCTCGCCGGTTCCCACCGCCGGTGAGGGGCTGCTGCAGAGCATCGACCTTGCCCTTGCGGCCGAGGACGTTGGCGTGGACGGCGCGTATTTCCGCGTGCACCACTTCGCGCGGCAGCAGTCCTCGCCGTTTCCGCTGCTGGCAGCCATCGCCGCGAGGACCGGCCGGATCGAGATCGGCACCGGCGTCATCGACATGCGCTATGAAAACCCGCTCTACATGGCCGAAGAGGCGGCGGCCACGGACCTGATCAGCGGCGGCCGGCTGCAGTTGGGGATCAGCCGCGGGTCACCCGAGCCGGCGCTGAACGGCGCGGCGGCCTTCGGGTACCGGCCGGCCGAGGGGGAGACCGATGCGGACATGGCCCGGCGCCATACCGCGGTGTTCCGCCGGGCCATCACGGGTGCGGGCATGGTTCCCGCCGACCCGAACCACCTCCAGGGCAGGCATGCCGGCATGCTTCCCGTGGAGCCCACGTCCCCGGGGCTGCCGGAGCGGATCTGGTGGGGTGCTGGCTCCCGCGCCACCGCGGTGTGGACCGCGGAGCAGGGCATGAACCTGATGAGCTCCACCCTGCTGATCGAGGACACCGGCGTGCCCTTCGATCAACTGCAGGCCGAGCAGATCCACCTGTTCCGCGAGGCGTGGCAGAAGGCCGGCCACGCGCATGCTCCCCGGGTATCGGTCAGCCGCAGCGTGATGCCGATCGTCGACGACGAAGACCAGCGCTACTTCGGGCTGCGCGGCCAGGCCGACCAGCACGACCAGGTCGGCATGCTCGACGGCACCCGCTCGCGGTTCGGCAGGAGCTACATCGGCGAGCCGGACACAATCGGCGAAGAGTTGGCCCGGGACCAGGCGGTGCAAGCCGCGGATACGGTGCTGCTGACGGTGCCGAACTACTTGGGCGTGGAGTACAACGTGAAGATGCTGGGCAACATTGTGCAGCACGTGGCACCGGCCGCCGGCTGGCGCTGAGACACCTGGCCGGCGTCGGCTCGTTGCTGCCGCTGAGACCCGGCCCGGCGCAGGATGCGCGGTCCGGGCGGAGTTAGCGGCTCGGCCGCTACCGGCCAGAGCCGGCCCCGCCAGCGCACCGCCAGCGGCACCCCTTGGGGTGTGAACCGGATGTCGACCGGCTCAACGAGACTCCGGGCATCGAAGCTCAGCCGTTGCCTGCCGCCTCGCGCTCCTTGTCGAGGAGCCACCAGTCACCGAGCCGTGCTGCGGTGGCGCGCTGCGCGAGACCTCTATCGACAAGATCGCGCCCGTCTAGCGCGTCAAGGATCTCAAGCCGTTCAGCGAGCAGCGCCTGCTGCTCCGCGCTAGGGAGCGAGCGCAAGCGTTCGCCGAGCGCAGCAAGCCTAACCTCCCGCATAGTGCAGTTCCGTGAACCAACCAGGCGCGCGATGAGTGCGACAGCGCCCAACATTCCCGTAGCGACGATTGGCACCGCGAGCATAGGCAGAGTCGCCGGCTCGGAACGCCAGCTGTGCCACCATAGCGACCCAACTGCACCCGCCACTGCCAGGAAGGCCGCGGCGATTCCGTAGCCCTCCCTCGGCCGACCGAAGCGCCACCAATCGACGAGCGCCCATACCTGGCCGACCGCGGCGACCCAGAAGCAGATCACTACTACCGAGCGCGCCATATCCGGACTCATCATGCCAGTGCCCGAAAAAACGTCAGCCCCCGAGCCGCCGATCGGCGCTAGCAAGCCGCCGAGCGGCGCGACCAGAGCGATCCCCTTGGCGAGCCCAGCAATCGTTGAGACCGACATCCCAGTCCGGAGCGATGGTGTGTCGAGCGCCTGCTGCCACTCGAGCGATCCCAGTCGCACACCGTTCTCAAACTGGTCCTCGCGGGCCTGCCGGACTGCGTTGGATTTATTCACAGTATCGGTTGTAGCACAGACTTCAGGTCCTCTTGGATCATGTGGATAAAGCGGCGATTCCATTGCAAAGGCTCGCTCATTTTTGTAGGTGGGGGACCGGCCTGCGGGACAAATGGAACGCTTCATGGATGAGAATCCGGTTGAGGTTTCTCAGGCCTTTCGTGGTTCGGATCAGTCGTGATCCGCCTTGGCCAATAGCGCCCAAGCGCTGTTCGATATGAGGTTGAGCGCGGTGAAAAGCACGCCCATAAGCACGAGGCCTTGGATGCCACCACCGAGAGTTGCCGGGTAGGTGGCTGACGCCTTCAGCGACATCAGCCGGGCTTTCGGGTTCACGACTTGGAGTGCACTACAGCAGCACGTCGTTCAGGTCATAGGAGACCGGCTCGTCCAGTTGCTCGTAGGTGCACGACTCCGGATCGCGGTCCGGCCGCCAGCGGACAAACTGCGCGGTGTGCCGGAAGCGCTCGCCCTCCATGTGGTCGTACTTGACCTCCAGCACCCTCTCCGGCCGGAGGGGCACGAAGGACAGGTCCTTGCCGCCGCTCCAGCGGCTGCCTTCGGTCGTCAGGGGTGTGCGCTTGCCGGCTTCGTGCTGCTCCCGGTTCCAAGGGTGGTCGTCCGAATCGGCAATCAGCGGCTGCAGCTCCTCGAACAGCTCCTCGCGGCGTTTCATGCTGAACGCCCCGGCCACGCCCACGTGCACCAGGGTTCCGCCGTCGTTGTACAGGCCCAGCAGCAGCGAGCCCACCAGACCCGGCCCGCTCTTGTGGACGCGGTAGCCCGCGACCACGCAGTCGGCGGTGCGCTCGTGCTTGATCTTGAACATGCTCCGCTTGTCCGGCTGGTACTTTCCGTCCAGGGGCTTGGCCACCACGCCGTCCAGCCCTGCCCCCTCGAACTCTCCGAACCACCGCTCGGCCATCACCGGGTCGGTGGTGGCCCGGGTCAGATGGATGGGATTGACGACGGCGGAGAGCGCCTTCTCCAGCGCGGCCCGCCTTTCCTCGAAGGGGCGCGAGGTCAGATCGTCGTCGCCGAGGGCGAGCAGGTCGAAGGCCACGAACCGGGCGGGTGTCTGCACCGAGAGGAGCTTGACCCGGCTGGCCGCCGGATGGATCCGCTGCTGCAGCATCTCGAAGTCGAGCCGGCCGCCGCCCTCACCCACCAGGATGATCTCCCCGTCCACCACGCAGCGCTCGGGCAGCTGCTCCCGGAACGCGTCCACCAGTTCGGGGAAGTAGCGCGTCATGGGCTTCTCGTTTCGGCTGCCGATCTCCACTTCGTCGCCGTCGCGGAAGATGATCGACCGAAAGCCGTCCCATTTCGGCTCGTACGTCATTCCGCCGTCGGGGATCTTGGCCACGCTTTTGGCCAGCATGGGCGGAACGGGTGGCATCACGGGCAGGTCCATGCGCCCATTCTCTGTGCTGGCCCAGCCGGTGTCCATGCCCGCGCGGACGGGGAGGACGCCCCGGCCGGAAGGAATCCGGGTCGGCGGGCTGGTAATTTGGCGGCTTCGCCAGCCTGCAGTTCGCCGACCGGTGGTGGACGTCCTCCCAACCGGTACACCCGGCGGGAGGTGGATTTGGCAGGCCTTAAACCCGGCGGTAGATGTCCGCCACCGGACAGTGGAAGGGGTCGGAGGCGGCTATGCCTACCGCGCCCAGATAGCGGACGATGGCCGCATAGGATGCCAGCAGGCTGGTCTCCGTGTACGGGATGGAGTGCTCGCGGCAGTATTCGCGAACCATCGGCGCAGCCTTGCTCAAGCAGGGACGGGGCATGTCGGGGAATAGGTGGTGTTCGACCTGACGGTTCAGGCCGCCCATCAGCAGGTCCATGATCCAGCCGCCGCGGATGTTGCGGGAGGCCGTCACCTGGCGGGTGACGAAGTCCGGCCGGCTGGATTTGGAATAGATCGGCATGCCCTTGTGGTTCGGCGCAAACGACGCGCCCATGTAGAAGCCGAACACCGCCATCTGCACGCCGATGAACGCGAAGGCCTGCCCCAAGGGGAGCAGCCAGAAGACAACCGTGAGCAGCACCGCGGCGCGGGCCACGAGGATGCCCAGCTCCAGCCAGCGGTGCTCCACTTTGCCCTGGCGGATCAGGTACTTGAAGGAATCCACATAGAGGCTGAAGCCCAGGAACGGCAGCAGCGGGAACAACAGGTAGCCCTGCAGCCGCGTGACACGCACCATTGCGCCGCGGCGGCCGGCCGCAGCATCCGGATGGAAGGCGATGGATCCCGTCCTGATGTCCGGGTCCTTGTCCACGGTGTTGGGAAATCCATGGTGCTTGGTGTGTTTGCGCATCCACATGGCGTAGCTAATGCCCACCAGGCAGGTGCCCACCAGCCGGGCAGCCCATTCGTTGACCCGCTTGGTCTTGAAGACCTGCCAATGGGCCGCTTCATGGGCAATAAAGGCGAACTGCGTGAACAGTATTCCCATGCCGGCCGCGATCAGAAGCTGGAACCAGCTGCTCCCGAGCAACGAGAATCCCGTCCAGGCCGCGGCCAGCAGCAACGTGAGCACTGCGAAGAGGGTGATGTAGTAGCCCCTGCGGCGGGTCAGCAGGCCGGCGGACTTCATGCGGGCCATGAGTGCCAGGTATCCGGCCGCGATACTGTTCGGTACCGGGGACGGGCGAGCCGGTTCGCGAGCGGAATTAGGCTTGGGAGCCGTATAGATCTGGGGCTCGGGCTGAAAGTCCATGACATGCCTTGCGTCCGGCGGGGTGAATACAGTCGGTGCAGCCGGCCGTCAAGCTTCAGCACCAGTCTTGTGAACTTACCGCCGCTGCGCCAGGTTGTCACCGGTAGGAGGCGCCCCGGCCATCATCCGGACCGAATTCGAATGCTGTGAGGGGGCACCGCCTAGGTTGTGAGGTAGGTGGCAGCTTCTAGCGACGAGGATTCGGCCGCGGCGCGGTGGGCAGGTACTCCATCGAGTCGAGGGATGAGCTGACCAGCGGCCGGTACCGGCCGCCGGGGGTCGCTTCAGGGTCGTGGGCGGGGGCATAGGCAGCATGGAGGTCCTTGCTGATGGCCTGTGAGGCGGCCTGGAGCAACCGAACAAACGGGATGACGGCGGCGTCGTCATTCGGCACAACCACGCCCACCGAGGCCACGACCACGTTGTTGGCCCCTCGTACCGGGACGGCAATCCCACGCGCCTCGGGGTGGATGTAGCCGCTGCCGCATGCATAGCCGTCAGCGCGGATTTGCTGGAGCAAGGAACGCAGGTTGTCCGGTGCTTGCACGGTTTGTTCGGTGTAGCGGAACAGGGCACCGGTGAGCACCTCGTCCTGGAATGCGGCATCGGAGTGAGCCAGGAGCACCAGCCCGCTGCTGGAGGCATGCAGCGGCAGCCGCCCGCCCACCAGCGTCACATTCACCACCGCATCCCGGGTGGACAAGCGCTCCAGGAACAACACTTCGTGCCCCTCCAGGATGCCCAGCTGAGTGTGCTGCCGCACCCGCGCCTGCACTTCCTGCAGGTACGGCTTGGCGATCTCACGCAGCCCCAGCGCGCCGGGAGTCCGGCAGGCGATTTCCCACAGCCGCACGCCCAGCCGATAGGTTTTGTCGGGCTGGCGTTCCAAGAGGCCGAACTGTTCCATTTCGGCCACCAGCCGGTGGGTGGTCGCCAAGGCGAGGCCGCTGCGGGCGGACAGTTGGGACACGGTGAGGAACACGGCGTCCACGTCGAAGGCTCCCAAGACCTGCATGATGCGGCTTAACGCCGAGCGCCCGGCTGAAGCTCGCGCCACCGAAGTTTCCTTTCATCGGAAATCCTACTGTTCCCCGATTGTGTCACAGCTCATAGTTCTGTACGTCGGCAGAGCAGCCGGAAGAACTTAGCGCAGGGTGACCACGCCCGGCACGGGAAGGAAGAAGATGCTTCGACGGAGAGACATCACCACAGCGGCAACTTTCGCCATCATGACGACGGCGGTGCTTGGCTTGAGTGCCTGCGGGGGCGGTGCCGCAGCAGTCACCGGCGGAGGAGACGAGGCCGTCCAGGTGGGCTACTTCCCGCTCGTGCACACGTCTACCGCGGTCAACGCCGATGAAAGCGGAATCTTTACGGATAACGGCCTTAACGTCGAGCTTGTACAGACGCAGGGCGGGGCCGCCGCCATTCCAGCCCTGATCTCCGGCAGCGTCGACGTCACCTACAGCAACTACACCTCCGTGCTGCTGGCGGTGGAGCAGGGCCTGCCCCTCCGAATGGTTTCGGGCAACGATGTCGGCAGCTCCGATCACGGCATCTTCGTCGCGGCAGGGTCCGGCATTGAGAAATTTGCAGACCTCAAGGGCAAAACGTTCGCTGTGAACAATCTGCAGAACATCGGCACGGTAGCCATCAAGTCGCACCTGGAAGATGCTGGGTTGGACGCCGGCGACGTCGACCTGGTCGAGATGCCGTATCCGGACATGCAGGCCGCACTCGAACGTGGAGCGGTGGATGCCATCTGGCAGGTTGAACCGTTCCAGGCCAGCGCAAAAGCGGCCGGACTGGTCAAGCTGGGCGACCTGTTCAGTGGGCCAGTGGCCGACATGCCGGTTGCCGGCTGGGTCACCACTGAAGCCTTCGCCACGGAAAACCCGGAAGCAGTGGCGGCTTTCCAAAAATCCATCGCCGCATCCGCCGAGGAGCTTCAGGACAACCGCGAGCGGCTGGTCGAACTGGTGCCGACCTTCACTAAGGTGACGGCGGACGTCGTCAAGGCGGCGGAGATGCCAAGGTTCCAAGGCGACCTCGACGTCGAGCAGCTGCAAAAAACCGCCGACCTGATGTTCAAGTACAAGATCACCGACAGCGAGCTGGACGTTCAGTCGCTGGTCGCGAAGTAGGAGGAACCCATGACCGTCGAAACCCTGGCCGCCAAGGCACCCGCGCTGGACCTCGATCCGTTCAGCGACGATTTCCTCACCGACCCGTACGATGCGCATGAGCAGATGCGCGAAGCCGGCCCCGTATTCTGGCTGGAACGGTACGGCCTCTACGGCGTAGCCCGCCATGACGAGGTCTCCCAAGTGCTGGCGGACCACGAGACCTACGTGTCGTCCCGAGGCGTCGGGATTTCTGACTTCGCCAAGGAGAAGCCGTGGCGACCACCTAGCCTGCTGTTGGAGGCCGACCCGCCGGAGCATACGAAGGCGAGGCATGTGGTCACCAAGATCCTGACCGTCAAAGTACTGCGTTCGCTGAAGGAAGGCTTCCAGCGGCGCGCTGACGACCTGGTAGCCCGGGTGGCGGCCAAGGGCGGCGAGATCGACGGTGTCGCCGAGCTGGCCGAGGCCTACCCGCTGGAGGTGTTTCCGGACTTCATCGGACTGCCCAAGGACGGCCGAGAGAACCTGCTGCCATACGGCTCCATGGTGTTCAACACCTTCGGGCCGCGCAACAGCCACTTCGAGCTGGCCATGGAACGCGGCGCCAAGGCACAGGCGTGGATCATGGCGCAGTGCCAGCCGGGAGCCCCGGCTCCGGACGGGCTCGGCGCACAGATCCATGCCGCGGCTGCAGAGGCCGGATACAGCGAGGAGGACCAAGCCAGGCTGCTTCGCTCATTCCTCTCGGCCGGCGTGGATACCACCGTGCACGGTATCGGAAATGCCCTCCAATGCTTGGCAGAGAACCCGGAACAATTCGCGGCCCTGCGCGCGGATGCTTCACTGGCGCGCGCGGCCTTTGAGGAAACAGTGCGCTACTCGTCGCCTGTCCAGACGTTCTTTCGCACCACCAACAAGGACACGGAATTGGCCGGCCTGACACTGCCGGAAGGCTCCAAGGTCCTGATGTTCTTGGCAGCCGCCAATCGCGACCCGCGACAGTGGGATAACCCCGACAAGTTCGACATCCAACGCAAAGCCACCGGGCACGTGGGCTTCGGGTTCGGCGTCCACGCCTGCCTAGGCCAGATGCTGGCGCGCTTGGAAGGCGAGTGCTTCCTGACCGCCTTGGCCCGCCACGTGAAGCATCTTGAACCGGCCGGCGCGCCAAAGCAGCAGCTGAACAACACGCTGCGCGGACTGGACAGCCTGCCGCTGCGACTGACAGCCGCCTGAGAACCAAGGAAAGGACCGGGCCATGCCCAAAGTAACGTTTATTCACCCCGATGGCATGGAGACCGTGCTGGACGCCGACCCCGGGACCAGCGTGATGCGGGCAGCTGTTTCCCATGGCGTTCCGGGCATCGTCGCCGAGTGCGGCGGGTCTGCGATGTGCGCCACGTGCCACGTCTACGTGGGAGACGGGTATCTTGACCGGTTGCCGGCGGTCAGCGATGTGGAGGACGAGATGCTGGACTGCACTGCCTCCGCACGCTGCGCCAACAGCCGCCTCTCCTGCCAGCTCCCCGTCGAGGCAGACATCGCCGTCCGGTTGCCGGAAGCGCAGGTCTGAACGTGGCAGTCGAAGCGGGAACCCTCATCATCGGCGCCTGCCAAACAGGAGTGCAGCTAGCAGCCAGCCTGCGCGACTACGGCGACACCTCGCCGATCATCCTCGTGGGGGAGGAGCCGCATGCCCCGTACCAGCGTCCCCCGTTGTCGAAAAACCTGTTCGACGGGACGGTTGATGCGGCGGCCCTCTCCTTCCGCACCGCGGACTGGTACCAGCGCCAGGACATCCAGTTGGTGACGGGCGAGCGGATCGTGCAGGTCGAACGGAACTGCGACGGCGGTGTCGCTACCTCTGCTGCGGGGCGTCGCTTCCGCTTCGCCCGGCTGGCGCTGGCCACCGGCACCGCCGCGAGGCGGCTGCCACTCGAAGGGGCGGAATTTGCCGGCGTGCACTACCTGCGCGATGCCTCAGACGCCGAAATCCTCGCCGCGGATCTGGCGGCGGCTCGAGACGTTGTCGTGATCGGCGGGGGATTCATCGGACTTGAAGTGGCGGCCGGAGCCCGCGTCGCGGGCAAACACGTCACAGTCCTCGAAGCAGCCCCGCGACTCGTCGGCCGGGCGGTTGCCGAGGAGACCAGCGAATACTTCCGTGCCGCACATCAGCGCAGGGGGACCGACGTGTTGCTCAATGCACGAATCCTCCGCCTAACCGGGCTGGATGGCAAAGTACGAGGTGTGGAACTCGCCGATGGCACCCGGGTGCCGGCCGACGTCGTCCTGATCGGGGTGGGCGTAGCGCCGCGGACGGAACTTGCCGAGCAGCTGGGGCTCTCCGTGGACAACGGGATCCTGGTGGACGAGTACGGCCTGTGCTCGGACGGCCTTACAGTAGCGGCCGGCGACTGTGCCAACCTGCCCAACCCCTACGAACACGGCAACGGCGGCAGGCTGCGGATGGAATCTGTTCCGCACGCCTTCGAGCACGCGAAAACCGCCGCCGCCAGCCTACTGGGCGGCCGTGAACCGTACCGGATGCTGCCGTGGTTCTGGTCCGACCAGGCGGATATAAAATTACAGATTGCCGGCCTCTCCGCGGGCTTCGACCAGACAGTGCTGCGGGGAGATACGACCGGCGACAGGTTCAGCCTTCTGTACTACCGCGAGGGCAGGATTATCGCCGCAGACAGCGTCAATTCTCCGGCGGACTTCATGGCGGTACGGCGTGCCCTGGCCGATGGCCGGGACATCCAGGCCGAGGCCGCTGCGGACGGCAGTGCCCGGTTGAAGGAACTGATAACGGAACCCGCCGGCGCCTGAGCAGACGCGGCCGGCGAATGGCCCTTTAGTCCAGGGGCAGGGGCCGTTTGCCGCCGTGTGCGGTGCCCGAATACCGCCACCCCGAAGCGGGCCGGTCTCAGAAAGCAAAGATCAGCAGGCGCCCTTCCCGCGAGCGGGAAGGGCGCCTGCTGATCAGTCGATGCCGGACCGGGTTAGTCGGCGATGTAGAACAGGCGCTTGTTGACGAACTCGTCCATGCCCAGCGGGCCAAGCTCGCGTCCGAAGCCGGAGCGCTTCACGCCGCCGAACGGGATGTCGGCGCCTTCTCCGACTCCGTTGACGTTGGCCATGCCCACCTCCAGCTGCTGGGCGATCTTGCGGGCGCGCTCCTCGTCCGTGGAGAAGACGACGCCGCCCAGCCCGTAGTCGGTGTCGTTGGCCAGTTCCAGGGCCTCTTCGTCGCTGCTGACCTTGTAGACCACAGCCACCGGGCCGAAGAGCTCTTCGCGGTAGGCGCGCATCTCCGGAGTGACGCCGGTCAGAACGGCCGGGGCCAGGTAGGCGCCGGGGCCATCGTGGAGGGTGCCGCCGGCGTGCAGGGTGGCGCCCTTGTTGACGGCGTCCTTGAGCTGCTCGGCCAAACCTTCGGCCGCCGCGCGGGAGGAGAGCGGAGCGAAGGTGCCCTCGGCCTCTTCTGCCGGGTCACCGGGCTTGAGGTCCTTCGCCAGGTTGGTCAGCTCGGCCACGAAGTCGTCGTAGATGTCCTCCATGACGATCATGCGCTTGTTGGAGTTGCAGGCCTGTCCCGTGTTCTCGATGCGGGTGGCCCACGCCTGCTCGGCGGCCGCCTTGACGTCGTCGGTGTCCAGCAGCACGTAGGGGTCGGAGCCGCCCAGCTCCAGGACGGCTTTTTTCAGGTTCTTGCCGGCGAGCTCGCCGATGATGGCGCCGGCCCGCTCGGAGCCGGTCAGCGAGACACCCTGCACGCGCGGGTCGGCAATGATGTCCGCGATCTGCTCGTGGCTGGCGAAGAGGTTGATGTACACGCCGTCGGGCACGCCGGCGTCGTCCATGATCTTCTGGATGGCCAGGGCGGAGCGGGGGCAGGTCTCGGCGTGCTTGAGGATGATGGTGTTGCCCAGCATCAGGTTCGGCGCGGCGAAGCGGGCCACCTGGTAGTAGGGGTAGTTCCACGGCATGATGCCCAGCAGCGGGCCGACCGGCAGCTTCTGGATCATGGCGCGGCCGCCGCCGATGGCCTTGATTTCCTGGTCCGCCACCAGCTCGGGCCCTTCGGTGGCGAAGTAGCTGAAGATGTCGGTGCAGAACTCGGCCTCGCCCTTGGACTCGGACAGGGGCTTGCCCATTTCCTCGGTGATGATCGCGGCGAGCTCGTCGGCCCGCTCGGTGAACAGTTCCGCAATGCGGGACACCACCTTGGCGCGGTCCGCGATCGGCGTGGCCTTCCACGCTGTGTAGGCGGCCTGGGACCTGGCGAGGGCGTCCTTGACCTCGGCGTCTGTGGCGGTGGGGAATTCCTCGACCACCTCGCCGGTGGACGGGTTTTGGACCCGGTAGCCCGGCTGGGTGGATGAAGCGGCGTGGGAAGTGGTGGTCACAGCCCTGATCTCCTTCAGATAATGACATAGCAGCGGGACGGCGGCGCGGCCGTCTCCGCTTCCCATCTTGTACCGTCCGGCCGGTTATGTGAAGTGAGTTACGCTCACGGCATGGAACTAAGAAGCCCGGCCCGGTCTGGGACGACCGGCGGCGCAGGCGGGGCGGTGCGGCACCGGCCCGACCGGACGCCCTGGGCGGCCACCGAATAGCTTCCGGGTTCCCGTTCCCAGCGGCCGCTGAAGCGCCGCCGGGCTCCCGTTCCCGAGCGGCCGCCGAAGCGCCGCCGGGCTCCCGTTCCTAGCGCGGGCCGCGCAGCCTGTCCATCTCCCGCCGGTCCTTCTTGGTCGGCCTGCCGGTTCCCCGGTCGCGCTGCGGAATCCCGAGCGACGGCATCGCCGGGCGCGGCGGCGTGTGGTCCGTGAAGCAGTGCGAGGCCGCCTCGGCCCCCACCCGCTTGGCGATCAGCCGGCGCACTTCCAGGATCCGTTCGAACCCGGGCTGCCGCACCCGCAGGGTGTCGCCCGGGACCACGGGCTGGGAGGCCTTGACCGGGTTGCCGTTGAGCCGGACATGTCCGGCACGGCAGGCGGCGGTGGCCGCGGAGCGGGTCTTGTAGGCGCGGATGGCCCACAGCCACGCATCGACGCGCACGGAGCTCGGGGTATTGGCGGAAGTGTTCATGCCCCTCCGAGTCTAGCGCCGCCGCGGCGGCATCCCCTGGTGGTCCGGCCGCGCCGTCGCCAGGCCCCGCCCCTGGGCGGTGTCTCCTTTCACCGCGAGTTCACAGCCAGTTGGCCCGCAGGTCCACTGGCGCTGTGAAGCTCGGTGGCGGGGAAACCCGGATAACCACTACGAAGGGCGTCATATCCCATGGCATCTCGCCTGCTCAGAACATTGACCACCTCCGCCGCGGCCGTCGCCGTCGGCGCTACCCTCGTGGCCGCCCCGGCGGCCGGCGCGCAGAACAACCAGGGCGGGCAGGATGAAGCCCCGCTGCTGATCGGCCACCGCGGCGCCGCCGGCACCGCCCCCGAAAACACGGTCGCGGCCTTCAAGGACGGGCGCGCCTCCGGCGCCGACTTCTTCGAGATCGATGTCCAGCTCAGCGCCGACGGCGTGCCGTTCCTGTTCCACGACGACACTCCGGCCCGGACCACCAACGTGGAGGAGGTCTTCCCCGAGCGTGCCGGCGACCCCATCACGTCCTTCACCTGGGACGAACTGCAGCAGCTCGACGCCGGTTCCTACTTCGGCGACCAGTACCACGGGGAACGGATCCCGCACCTGGACGACGCCGCGAAGATTGCCACGGTGAACACCGGCGTGTACATCGAGATCAAGTCGCCGAAGAACTCCCCGGGCATCGAACAGCTCGTCGCCGACGAGCTCCGCACCGATGCCGCGTGGAAGAAGCTTGTCGCCGCCGACAAGGTCCAGGTCCTCGGCTTCGACGAAGCCTCCAACCGCACCTTCGCAGACCTGGCTCCCGAGATCGCGCTGCAGCAGCTCTCGAGCACCGTACCGGGCCCGGCCACGCTGGAATCCTGGGCGACCTTTGCCGACTCGATCGGCACCAACTACCGCACGCTGACGGCGCAGAAGGTTGCCGACGCGAAGGCCGCCGGGCTGGTCGTCGGCGTCTACACCGCCAACTCGCCCGAGGCGGTCCAGCACTCCATCGACCTCGGCGTCGACGCCGTCACCGGTGACTTCCCGATCCAGACGATGCGCTACCTGGACGGGCGGAAGCCCTTCCCCGCGGGCACCGGCCTGGAAATCGAAGGCGCGGTGAACGACCCGGCCGGCAGCGACGTCCAGCCGGAAACCGGCGAGCACGTGGTACTGCGCAACACGGCGAACCACAGCATCGACGCCAGCGGCTACATCATCCGCGACGCGGCAAACAATATCCTGACGGTCGGCGCGGGCTATGTGCTTGCCCCCGGCGCGGAGCTGCGGGTCTACACCGGTCCGGGCACCAACAGCGCCGACGCCTACTACAACAACGGCACCGCGTCAGTGCTGAACAACGGCGGCGACTCCATTGCGCTGTGGACCCCGCAGGGCACGCTGCAGGACGTCTTCGCCAACTAAGCGGCGGGGTCTGCGCCGCCGACGCCGGCACCCCGGGCAGCCTTGC
>NZ_JBNHGL010000027.1:0-25590 GCF_059091245.1 Arthrobacter sp. Y3225116 | reverse complement strand
AGTTCGGCATTGGCCTTCAGGTGGCGGTGCTCGCCGTGGACGGGCAGCACGTTCTTCGGGCGGACCAGGTTGTAGCAGTAGACCAGCTCTCCGGCGGGGGGAAGGAACGGATCAGCATTGGCGAGCGCGTGCTGCTGGGCGCCAACTCGGGCGTCGGCATCAGCATTGGCGACGACTGCGTGGTCGAGGCCGGCCTGTATGTCACCGCCGGGACCCGGGTCAGCCTGATCGACGTTGCCACCGGGAACCACCGCCAGGTCAAGGCCGTGGAGCTCTCCGGGCTGCCCAACCTCCTCTTCCGCCGCAACTCCACCAGCGGTGCAGTGGAAGTCCTGCCGCGCAAGGGCCAGAGCGTGGAGCTCAACGCGGTCCTGCACGCCAACTAGCAGTCCCGGACGCACCGCCATGTCCCGGCAAGCCCGTGCACGCAGGACACGCAGCCTGCTCAGCCTGATCGTCCTGCTGGCCCTGGTCGGCGGTGCCGCCTACTTCGCCGCCACCTTCATTGACCGTTCCCAGACCCTGGTCCGGGAGCGATGCACCGCCGTCGTCGGTTCGGAAACCTTCGAACTGGCACCGGACCAGGCCGCGAACGCCGCGCTCATCTCCGGCATTGCCGTCGCGCGCGGGCTGCCCGCACGCGCCGCGTCGATCGCCCTGGCGACGGCCATCCAGGAGTCGAAGCTGCGCAACATCGACTACGGTGACACGGCCGGTCCCGACTCGCGGGGGCTGTTCCAGCAGCGGCCGTCGCAGGGCTGGGGCACCGAGGAACAAGTGCAGGACCCGGTGTATGCGGCCAACAAGTTCTACGAGGTGCTCGAAGAGGTCCCGGGCTACGAGTCCATGCCGGTGACCGACGCGGCCCAGACCGTCCAGCGCAGCGCCTACCCGCTGGCCTACGCGGACCATGAGGCCGAAGCCAAGGCCTTCGCCTCGGCGCTGACCGGCCACTCGCCCGCCGCCCTGAACTGCGTGCTCAAGGACGCCGAGGCAGCCGGGGACCCCGCTGCCGTCCTGGCGCAACTGGAGGCCGTGCATCCCGGCCTGGACATGGCCGTCGCCGGCCGCGAGGTCCGGGTGGCGGCAGCCGATGAGCGGGGCTGGGCGGTGGCACAGTGGGCGGTGGCTTCTGCCAAACGGCTCGACCTTGAGTCGGTGGCCCACGCGGGCCTGAGCTGGCAGCGTGACGACGGCGGCTGGGTCGGCGCCGATACCGACACCGGCTACGTCGTGATCACGGTGGCGCGGGGCCCGGCCGCCTGAGCCGCCCGGCGCAGCTAGACGATGAGTTCGACGATCGGCTGAAGGTAACTGCGGAAGGCGCTTTCGTCGTCCAGCAGTGTCTGGCACAGCAGCACCCGGTCCGGCTCCACAAACCAGGCACGCGGCTCGCACAGCGGCAGCTCGATGAGCTTCAGCTCGAAGGTCCGCGCGGCGCGTCCGAGCTCCATTTCCCGGTCCTGGACCAGTTCGCGGATTAACCCGTTCGTGCCCTTGGCCTCGCGCTCCTGTGCCAACTTCCCGTACTCGGCCATCCGGGCACGCGCCCAGCTCATCCCGGCGCCGAAGTGGGCCTGCAGGAGCCGCTGCAGCGCGGGGCTGCCGGCGAAGGCGGGAAAGGACGGCGGGGCCAGTTTCGCGGCGTTGCCCGGGCGGTCACGGACCAGGTCCTCCCACCACTTCTCCCATTCGTCCCGCAGCGCTGCCGGGCCGCCGACATGCGCGGTCAGCTGTGTGGGATCGGCGGTGCGGACCGTCGGCAACACCGGCGAGACCGCGGGCCAACCGGCTCCGGCCAGGCCGGCGACGTCGCGAAGGTAGAGTGCCAGCAGCATATGTCCCGAGGTGTCTGCGGTGATCCGCCACCCCGGCCCACCCATCTCGTGCATGCTGTCCGCGTCCTTTCGCTCGGACCGACGACGCAGCTCGTCTGCAGTGGCCCCGCTGCGGGTGCCGCCCGCGGGGATTCCCACTGCCGCCTGTAGCTCAACTCTAGACCTTGCTGTCCAGCCCTGTACCTACCCCGCTGCGGGCCGTGGCGGGGTGATCGGGGGGCGAGCTACTAAGCTGGTGGGCATGAGAATTCTGGTCACCGGAGGAACCGGCTTCATCGGCTCGCACACCACGCTCGCCCTGCTGGAGGCGGGGCATGACGTGGTGGTGCTCGACAACCTGGCCAATTCCAGCGAGGAGTCGCTGCGCCGGGTTCAGGAGCTGGCCGGCCGGCAGGCACGGTTCCACCGGGCCGACCTGCTCGACGAGGCCGCGCTCAACCGGGTGCTGGAGACCGAGCCCGTGGACGCCGTGATCCACTTCGCCGGTCTGAAGGCCGTCGGCGAGTCCGTTGAGAAACCTCTGCACTACTACCACAACAACGTGGGCGGCACGCTGAACCTGCTCCGCGCGATGGACGTCCACAACGTCCGCACGATCGTGTTCAGTTCCTCGGCCACGGTGTACGGCGCCACCGAGGAGGTGCCGCTGACCGAGAAGCTTCCGTTGGACGCCATCAATCCGTACGGCCGGACCAAGGAACAGATCGAGGACATCCTGTCCGACCTGGGCGACTCCGACCCGCGCTGGCACGTGGCCCTGTTGCGCTACTTCAACCCCGTGGGCGCGCACGAGAGCGGGCGGATCGGCGAAGACCCTACGGGTGTGCCCAACAATCTGCTGCCGTTCGTGGCGCAGGTGGCCGTGGGCCGCCGGGACAAGGTCCGGGTCTTCGGCAGCGACTACCCGACGCCGGACGGCACCGGCGTGCGCGACTACATCCATGTCATGGACTTGGCCGCCGGACACCTGGCGGCCCTGGACTTCATCGCCGGCCGGCCCGGAGTGCGCCGATGGAACCTGGGCACCGGCAAGGGCTCGTCCGTGCTGGAGGTCCTCGCCGCGTTCGGCAAGGCCGCGGGATTCGACATCCCCTACGAGCTGACCGACCGGCGCCCCGGAGACGCCGCCATCAGCTATGCCGACCCTTCGGCCGCGCTGGCCGAGCTCGGCTGGTCGGCCGTCAAGAACCTCGAGCAGATGTGCGAAGACCACTGGCGCTGGCAGAAGAACAACCCGAACGGCTACGCCGGCTGACCAAATGCTGCAGGCGGCAGGCGCCGATGAACTCCGGCTGCAGCAAAACGAATGGCCCCCGGATTGCTCCGGGGGCCATCGGCGTCAAGGCGTGCTCCGCCGTCGTACTAGCGGGCCGGGTACTCGCGCTCCTGCGCGCCCGTGTACAGCTGCCGCGGGCGGCCAATCTTGGTCTGCGGGTCCTTGATCATTTCCCGCCACTGGGCGATCCAGCCGGGCAGGCGCCCGATGGCGAACAGCACGGTGAACATCTTCTCCGGGAAGCCCATGGCCTTGTAGATCAGGCCGGTGTAGAAGTCCACGTTCGGGTACAGCTTGCGCTCGATGAAGTAGTCATCCGCCAGCGCCTTCTCTTCCAGGCGCATGGCGATATCCAGCAGCTCGTCGTTGCCGCCGAGCTTGCCCAGGATCTCGTGCGCGGTGGCCTTGACCAGGCGGGCGCGCGGATCGTAGTTCTTGTAGACGCGGTGCCCGAAGCCCATCAGGCGCACGCCTTCTTCCTTGTTCTTGACCTTCTCCATGAACTGCTCCGGCTCCTGGCCGCTGGCCTGGATCTGGCGGAGCATGTTCAGCACCGCCTCGTTGGCGCCGCCGTGGAGCGGGCCGAACAGGGCGTTAATGCCGGCGGAGACGGACGCGAACATGTTGGCATTGGAGCTGCCCACCAGGCGCACGGTGGACGTGGAGCAGTTCTGCTCGTGGTCGGCGTGCAGGATGAGCAGCAAATCCAGCGCCTTGACCACCGTCGGGTCCAGTTCATAGGGCTCGGCGGGCAGGCCGAAGCTCAGGCGCAGGAAGTTCTCCACCAGGTTCATGGAGTTGTCCGGGTAGAGCAGCGCCTGGCCGATCGACTTCTTGTGCGCGTAGGCGGCGATCACCGGCAGCTTCGCCATCAGGCGGATGGTGGACAGCTCCACCTGCTTGTCGTCGAACGGATCCAGCGAGTCCTGGTAGAAGGTGGACAGCGCGCTGACCGCCGAGGACAGCACCGGCATCGGGTGCGCGTCGCGCGGGAACCCGCCGAAGAAGCCCTTGAGCTCTTCGTGCAGCAGCGTGTGGCGGCGGATCTTGTGGTCGAATTCCTCCAACTCCGTGGGGGTGGGCAGTTCGCCGTAGATCAGCAGGTAGGACACTTCGAGGAAACTCGAGTGCTCGGCCAACTGCTCGATCGGATACCCGCGGTAGCGGAGCACCCCGGCGTCGCCGTCGATGTAGGTGATGGCGGAGGTGGTCGCCGCAGTGTTCATGAACCCCGGGTCGAAGGTGACCGCGCCGGTCTGCTTCAGCAGTTTGGATACGTCGTAGCCGTCGTTGCCTTCGGCGGCCTTGAGCCGTGGGAGTTCGAGTTCGCCGCCATCGAAGTGCAGCTTGGCACCGGTCTGCTCAGTCATTGAGTCCCCTTCAGGAGGTTTAGAAGCTTACGGCACGCCGGGCGCTTGTGGCACTGAGCATGCACATACTCGGGTAAAACGCTACCCGTAGAGTGACGGATATATCTAATCCGCGACATATATTTTTGTTCATATCCACAGTCGGGCGCGGCCGGGCCGGGTCAGGAAAGCCGTTCGACGGCGGCGTCGATCCGTTCGTCGCTGCCGGTCAGCGCCACCCGGACATGGCCGTTGCCGGCCTCGCCGTAGAACACGCCGGGTCCGGTGACGACGCCCAGCTCGGCCAGACGGCCCACGGTGGTCCACGTATCTTCCCCCGCGCTCCCCCACAGGTACAGGCCGGCCTCGGAGTGGCGGATCTGCACGCCGAAATTCTCCAGCGCCGGCAAGAGCCGCTCGCGCCGGCTCCGGTACAGGTCCTTCTGCTCCTGGACGTGCGCGTCGTCGCGCAGGGCGGCGCGCATCGCGGCCTGGACCGGGAACGGCACGATCATGCCGGCGTGCTTGCGGCTGTTGATGATGTTCGGCATCAGCGCCGGGTCGCCGGCCAGGAACGCGGCACGGTACCCGGCCAGGTTTGACTGCTTGCTGAGCGAGTAGGCGCACAGCAGGCCCTCGTGCGAGCCCTGCGCGACGTACGGGTCCAGCACGCTCGGCACGGCCTGCCCGCCGCGGGCGGTGTCCCAGGCGCCCCAGCCCAGCTCCGCGTAGCATTCGTCGGAGGCGACCACGGCACCCAGGCCGCGGGCGTCCTCCACCAGGGTGCGCAGCTCTGCCCGGTCCCGGACAATGCCGGTGGGGTTGCCCGGCGAGTTGACCCACACCAGCTTGACCCGGCTCCTGGTCTGCGGATCCAGGTCCGCCAGGTTGTCCGCCGCCACCGGGGTCGCGCCGGCGAGGATGGCCCCGATGTCGTAGGTCGGATACGCCACGACGGGGCGCACCACCACGTCGCCCGCCCCGAGTCCCAGCAAGGTGGGCAGCCAGGCGACCAGTTCCTTGGAGCCGACGGTGGGCATGACCGCTTCCGGGTCCATGCCGGGAACGTTGCGGCGGCGGCCGAACCACTCCACGATCGCTTCCCGCAGCTCGGCGGTGCCGTGGGTCGTGGGGTAGCCCGGGGCATCGGCGGCCGCGGCCAGGGCCTCCCGGACGACGGCCGGAGTGGAGTCAACCGGCGTGCCGATGGACAGGTTCACCGCGCCGCCCGGGTGCGCGGCCGCTTTTTGCGCGTAGGGCGCCATGGCGTCCCACGGGTATTCCGGCAGCTGCAGGCCGAAGGGACTCATCGAGTTCAGTCTTGGTTCTGCGGCGGCAGCGCGGCGATCAGCGGGTGGTCCTTGTGCGTGTTGCCCAGCTTGGCGGCACCGCCCGGGGAACCCAGATCGTCGAAGAACTCCACGTTGGCCTTGTAGTAGTCGGCCCACTCCTCGGGGGTGTCATCCTCGTAGTAGATGGCTTCGACCGGGCAGACCGGCTCGCAGGCGCCGCAATCGACGCATTCATCCGGGTGGATGTACAGGGCCCGTTCGCCTTCGTAGATACAGTCCACCGGGCATTCTTCGATACATGCCTTGTCTTTTACATCCACGCACGGCTGTGCGATTACGTACGTCACGTCCGTCAGCACCTTTCTGAACAGTTCCCACCAGCGTATCCGTTCGGACCATTATCTCCCCAGCCGGGCACGGCCCGCCTAAGATGGTCACGTGATACCCGCTACCCCCGCCGCGTTTCTGGCCGCAGCAGCACCGGGAACGCGCGTGGTGGTCCGATACCGGATCGAGGGCGGCTTCACCGACGTGCTCGGCGAACTGCGCGCCGTCGACGCCGAAAGCTGCACGGTGGTCACCAGGCGCGGCGACGTCGTCGTCTCCCTGTCGGCCGTGGCCGCGGCCAAGCAGGTGCCGCCCGCCCCGCCGCGGCGCCGCCCGCGGGCCGGCGGTCAGCCCTCGTAACTGTCCGGCAGTTTCCGCAGGGCCCACAGGGGCGAGAACAGCACCGGCGCCGCGGCAAGCGCGGACCCGGCCGCACCGATCCACAGGGTGGGCACCAACCCGATGGTTCCGCCGAGCAGGCCCGCCAGCAGTCCGGAGAGAGGCAACACGCCGTACACCACGAAGCGGATCGAGGCGTTCATCCTCCCGAGCAGCCGCGGCGGACAGACCCGCTGGCGCATCGTCACCTGCATCACGTTGTAGACCAGGGAGCAGAAGGAGACGCCGGCCTCGCCCACGATCAGCAGGAGCAGTGCCGAAGCGGTGTCCGGCATCAGCACCGACAACGGCATCGCCGCCAAAAAGACCGCCGACGCGACACTCGCCAGCGGTATCAGCGCCCCCTCGCCGGTCAGCTTCGCCAGCCGGGGCGCCGCCACCGCTCCCAGCAGCCCACCGGCCGCGGCGACCGAGTAGATCAGCCCCAGCGCGGCCGGGCCCAGACCCAGTTCGCGCAGCACCAGGATGGGAAACAGCGTAAAGGCCAAGCCGGCGAAGAAATTGGTCAGGCCCGTGCACGCGGCTATCCGGCTGATCAGCGGGTGCCGCACCACGAAGCCGAGCCCCTCCTTGATTTCCACCGCGAGCGGCCGCCGGCCGTGCCGCGGAGCAGGCACTTCCCGGTCCGACGTGCGGGCCAGGAACAGGGCCGAGAACAGGTAGCCGAGCGTATCGGCCAGGAACAGCAGCGGAGCCGCCATTACCTGCAGCAGGCCGCCGCCCGCGGCGGGTCCGCCCATCCTCGCCAGCTGAGCGGTACTCTCCAGCTTGGAGTTCGCCGACGACACCTGGTCGCTGCGCACCAGGACCGGGATGTAGCTCTGGTAGGCCACATCAAAGAACACCGTTGCGCAGCCGAGCACGGCCGCCACCGCGTACAGGTGCCACATCTGCAGCACGCCCGCCCACCACAGCAGCGGCACGGACAGCATCGCGGCGGCACGGACCAGGTCGGCCGTGATCATGACCCGCCGCTTGAGCCAGCGGTCCACCCAGGCGCCCGCCGGCAACCCGATCAGCAGAAAGGCGGCGGTGGCGCTGGCAGTGAGGACACCCACCTGGAATTCGGTGGCCCCGAGCACGGCCACGGCGAGCACCGGGACGGCCAGCTGGCCGACCTGGGCCCCGACCTGGCTGAGCGTCTGGGCCGACCAGAAGGTACGGAAGTTCCGGTCCCGCCATAACGACGGCGGTGCGCCGCCCGGGTGGGTGGCGCCGGCCGCCGGAGCTGTTCCGGAGGCCCCTGGCGCGGGTGGCTGGGTCACAGGTCACAGTCTCGGTCAGCGATTGGGGAAAGTCAATCATTAGGCGCCGGTGTCGTATGCTGGAGACATGCCTACGGATCAGGACCTGCAAGCCACCGGGCGGGCGCTCAGCTCCCCGGTACGGCTGCGTATACTCCGGCTCTGCCTCCACCGGTCGCGGACCAACAAGGAGATCGCGGAACTGCTCGGCCTGAATCCGGCCACCTCGCTGCACCATGTGCGCACGCTGCTCAACACCGGCTTCCTGGAGGCCGAGGAACCGCGGAAGGGCAACCGGGGCGCCAAGGAGGTCCCCTACCGTGCCACCCGGATGTCGTGGGGCGCGAAGATGCCGGACGCGGCACCGGTGCTGGTGGAGACCTTCCTGCAGGAAATCGACGGCCTGGCCCCTGACCAGATCGAAACCACGCGGATGGGCATCAAGCTCAACGACGCGCATCGCGAGGAGATGCTGGCGAAGATCCGCGCAATCTTCGAGGAATACGCGATGCTGCCCGCCGACGAAGACGGGACCGCTACCTCAATTTTCATGGCCCACCATCTGGACCAGACGGCGAACTGACGCCCGGCGCGCGGGCGACGCGGATCAGGCCCCGGCCCGCCGCGGCCTGAGCGCCCAGGCGCAGGCCAGCAGCGCCACGATGGTGGCGAAAACCAGCCCGATCATCCAGATCCGGCCGGCCACGGCGATCGGCAATTCCACCGCTGCGGTGGTCCCCGTGACGATCAGCGGCTCGCCACCGGGAGCCATCGCCATCAGCCCGACGAGGACGTAGGAGAGGACGCCCGTCAGGCCGGCCATCAGGACGTTGTGCGTCTTGAGTCCGGCCCAGACCATCACCGCCAGGGCGAACAGCAGGGCCGCCGCGGCGCCCCACGGGTACCCGGACTCGCCGGCATAGAGAATCTGGGAGTGAAGGGCCGTTCCGGCGACCGCCGTCACCACCGCGCCGAAGACGGCCGTGCCCCACCCCTGAAGGGCGGGACGCCGCCGTCGTGCGGGGCGCAATTCGGGCTGCCCGGAAAAAGCGGAAGGCAACCCGCCGTGGTCTCCGGCGGGTTGCCTCTGCTCTGTCATACGGTCCAGTTTATGCCCTGGCGCGCGCCCGGGCGGCCTTGAGCCGCTCGTTGGCGTCCAGCACCAGCTTGCGGATGCGGATCGCTTCCGGGGTGACCTCCACGCACTCGTCCTCGCGGGCGAATTCGAGGGACTCTTCCAGGGTCAGGTTCCGCGGCGGGGTGAGGTTCTCGAAGCTGTCGGAGGAAGCGGCACGCATGTTGGTGAGCTTCTTTTCCTTGGTGATGTTCACGTCCATGTCGTCCGCCCGCGAGTTCTCGCCGACGATCATGCCTTCGTAGACCTCGGAGGTGGGCTGGACGAAGAAGGAGCCGCGTTCCTGCAGGTTGATCATCGCGAACGGCGTGACCACTCCGGCCCGGTCGGCCACCATCGAACCGTTGGTGCGGTACTCGATCGGCCCGGCCCACGGCTCGTAGCCCTCGGAGATGGACGCGGCGATGCCGGCGCCCCGGGTTTCGGTCATGAAGCGGGTGCGGAAGCCGATCAGGCCGCGGGCCGGAACGATGAACTCCATCCGGACCCAGCCGGTGCCGTGGTTGGCCATGTTGACCATCCGGCCCTTGCGGGCGGCCAAAAGCTGGGTGACGGCGCCGAGGTACTCTTCGGGCACGTCGATGGTCATGTGCTCCATCGGCTCGTGCACCTTGCCGTCGATGGTCTTGGTGACCACCTGGGGCTTGCCCACGGTCAGCTCGAAACCTTCGCGGCGCATCTGCTCCACGAGGATGGCCAGCGCCAGCTCGCCGCGGCCCTGGACCTCCCAGGCGTCCGGACGCTCGGTCGGCAGCACCTTCAGCGAGACGTTGCCCACCAGTTCCTTGTCCAGCCGGTCCTTGACCTGGCGGGCCGTCACCTTGGCGCCCTTGACCCTGCCGGCCAGCGGCGAGGTGTTGATGCCGATGGTCATCGAGATGGCCGGATCGTCCACCTTGATCAGCGGCAGCGGCTGCGGGTTCTCGGCGTCGGTCAGGGTCTCGCCGATGGTGATGTCCTCGATGCCGGCGACGGCGACAATCTCGCCCGGGCCGGCCGACTCGGCCGGAACACGGGTCAGCCCCTTGGTGGCCAGCAGCTCGGAGATCCGGACGTTCTTCAACTGGCCGTCCTGGCGGGCCCAGGCCACGGTCTGCCCCTTCTGCAGGGTGCCGTTGTAGATGCGCAGCAGCGCCAGGCGGCCCAGGAACGGGGAGGCGTCGAGGTTGGTCACGTGGGCCTGCAGCACGCCGTCGGGATCGTAGGACGGGGCCGGCACGTGCTCCATGATGGTGGCGAACAGCGGCTCCAGGTCCTCGTCTTCCGGCAGGGCGCCGTCGGCGGGCTGGGTCAGCGAGGCGCGGCCGGCCTTGCCGGAGGCATAGACAACGGGAACGTTGAGGACGGCATCCAGGTCCAGGTCGGGGACTTCGTCGGCAAGGTCGGAGGCCAGGCCCAGCAGCAGGTCCATCGCCTCGGCGACGACGGCGTCGATGCGTGCGTCCGGACGGTCGGTCTTGTTGACCACCAGGATGACGGGGAGCTTGGCGGCCAGCGCCTTGCGCAGCACAAAACGGGTCTGCGGCAGCGGGCCCTCGGACGCGTCGACCAGCAGGACCACGCCGTCCACCATGGACAGGCCGCGCTCCACCTCGCCGCCGAAGTCGGCGTGCCCGGGAGTGTCGATCACGCTGATGGTGATGGTCTCGCGCTGGGCAGACGGGCCGGAGTAGAACACGGTGGTGTTCTTGGCCAGGATGGTAATGCCCTTTTCACGTTCCAGTTCCCCGGAGTCCATGACGCGCTCTTCGGTCTCGCCGTGGCTGGAGAAGGCACCGGTGTGCTTCAGCATGGCGTCCACGAGGGTGGTCTTCCCGTGGTCGACGTGGGCTACGATCGCGACGTTGCGAAGGTCGCTGCGGACGGCGCTCTGCGTCGATGCGGTGGTTTCAGACATGCGGGATTACTCTTCCGTGGATTACATGGAACCTGGGCCTAATATCGGACAGCCAGCGCCGTGCCCGGATGCGGGTAGGCACTCCATTGTAATCCGCAACGCCACTCATGGCCTAACGGGGGCCCGGACCCGGGCCGGCAACGGGGCCGGAATCCGTGTCAGGCCACCTCCGGCGGCAACTCCAGGGTCGCGCCGGGAATGGCCGCCAGCAGCTCCTGCGTGTACCGCTGCTGCGGGGAGTCGAAGACGCCGTCCGTGGTGCCGGCCTCCACCACCCTGCCCTTTTCCATCACGGTGACATGGTCGGCGATCTGCCGGACCACGGCCAGGTCGTGCGTGATGAACAGGTAGCTCAGCCCCAGGTCCTGCTGCAGGCCCGCCAGGAGGTCCAGGATCTGGGCCTGGACCAGCACGTCCAGCGCGGACACGGCCTCGTCGCAGATCACGACCTCGGGATCCAGGGCCAGCGCACGGGCGATGGCGACCCGCTGGCGCTGGCCCCCGGAGAGCTCGTTCGGGAACCGGCGCATGGCCGACGCCGGAAGCGCCACCTGGTCCAGCAGCTGCCGGACCTTTGCCTCGCGGCTGGAGCGGTCGCCGATGTTGTGCACCCGCAGCGGCTCCTCGATGGTGCGGAAGATGTTGTACATGGGGTCCAGCGATCCGTACGGATCCTGGAAGATCGGCTGGACCCGCCGGCGGAAGGCCAGCAGGGCCTTGGCGTTAAGGCCGGTCATGTCCACGCCGTCGAAGACAATGCGGCCGCTGGTCGGCGACTCGAGGTTCAGGACCATCTTTGCCACCGTGGACTTGCCGGATCCCGACTCCCCCACCAACGCCATCGTGGTTCCGCGCTTGATAGCGAAGGACACGTTGTCCACGGCGGTGAAGTCGGTGGACTTCCCAAACCCGCTGCGCAGTTTGAAGACCTTGGTCAGGTCCTTGACCTCAATGACGTTGTCCGCGGCTTGGGCCTCCTGGCCGACCGGGGCCAGCAGTTCCGTGGTTTCGATGCCGGAGGCCTTCGCCGACTGGATCCGCCGCGAGGCCAGGGAGGGCGCGGACTCGACCAGCCGCCGTGTGTAGGGGTGGCGCGGGTTCTGCAGTATCTGCAGGGCGGGACCCGATTCCACCACCCGGCCCTTATACATGACCACCACCTTGCGGGCACGTTCGGCGGCCAGGCCGAGGTCATGCGTGATCAGCAGGACGGCGGTGCCGAGGTCCCGGGTCATCGATTCCAAGTGGTCCAGGATCTGGCGCTGCACCGTCACGTCGAGGGCCGAGGTGGGCTCGTCGGCTATCAGCAGCCGGGGCCGGCACGACAGGCCGATGGCGATCAGGGCGCGCTGGCGCATGCCGCCGGAAAACTCGTGCGGGAACTGCCGGGATCGGCTGGCGGCATCGGGCAAGCCCGCCTCGGCCAGCACTTTGGCCACCGCGGCGTTATCGGACCGGAGCCCATTGGCGCGCAGCGTTTCCCTGACCTGGAAGCCGATCTTCCACACCGGGTTGAGGTTGGACATGGGGTCCTGGGGCACCATGCCGATCGAATTGCCGCGCAGTTCCACGATCCGCTGGCTGCTGGCGCCGGCCAGGTCCTCCCCGGCGAAGACGATCTGCCCTCCGGAGACCCGGCCGTTCTCCGGGAGCAGCCCGATGGCCGCCAGCGCGGTGGTCGACTTCCCCGAGCCTGATTCGCCCACGATCGCCACGGTCTCCCCCGGCATGACCGTCAGGTGGGCGTCTTTGACCGCCTCCACGTCACCGGTGGACGTTCGGAACGTAATCGCCAGGTCTTTGATCTGCAGCAGGGGCGCGGCACCCTCGACTTCGCGGATGTGCGTCATCGCTTCCTCGCCTTCGGGTCAAGGGCGTCGCGGAGGGCGTCGCCGAGCATGATGAAGCTCAGCACGGTGACGGAGAGCGCCAGTGCCGGCCAGAGCAGGCTGGCCGGGTTCGAGCGCAGCGACACCTGGGCCGTGGAGATGTCATTGCCCCAGGACATCACGTCCGGCGGCAGCCCGATGCCCAAAAAGGACAGGGTGGCCTCGGCGACGATGAAGATGCCCAGGTTCACCGTCACCACCACGATGACGGGCGCCAGCGAGTTGGGAATGACGTGCTTGACCAGGGCGGCAAGCCTGGAGACGCCCAGCGACCGGGCCGCCGTGACGAAGTCGGCGTTCCGCACCGAAATGACAGCGCCCCGGGTGATGCGTGCCACCTGCGGCCAGCCGAAGACCACCAGCGTGATGACCACCGTCCAGACGTTGCGGTTGGCCCGGAACAACGGCAGCTGCATGATGATGATGGCGCCCAGGATCAGCGGCAGCGCGAAGAAGACGTCGCCGATCCGGGCGATCACCGAGTCCAGCCAGCCGCCGTAGAACCCGGCAATGGCGCCGAGCGTCCCGCCGATCAGCAGAGCGCCGAGCGTGGCGAAGATACCCACCGTCAGCGACGCCTGGGTCCCGTAGATGATGCGCGAATAGACGTCGCAGCCCTGCTTGGTGAACCCCAGCGGGTGTCCGGGCGCCGGTCCGCCGTCGGAATTGGCCAGCAGGCAATTCTGCGCCGGCGGCGTCTGGGTGAAGATCCACGGGAAGAGCGCCACGACAATGACCAGCACCAGCAGCAGCACCGAGATGATGAAAAGCGGCTGTCTCCGCAGGTTCCGCCAGGCTTCGGCCCACAGGCTCAGCGGCTGGACATCCTCGTCGACCTTGTCGGTGGCCAGCAGCGGCGTTTCGTCCAGGGGCGCCACGAAATGCTCGATGGCCTGGTTGTCGCGTTCCAGCGGTTCTCTAGGCATAACGGATCCTCGGGTCGAGCCAGGCATAGAGCACGTCCACCAGCAGGTTGGCCAGAATGTAGACGAGCACGAGCACGCTGACGATGGACACGATGGTGGGGCCCTCGCCCCGCAGCACCGACTGGTACAGGCGCTGGCCGACGCCGGGGACGTTGAAGATGCCCTCGGTCACGATCGCCCCGCCCATCAGGGCCCCGAGATCGGCGCCCAGGAACGTCACGACCGGGATCATCGAGTTCCGCAGGATATGTACGACGACGACGCGCGGCCGGGACAAGCCCTTGGCCATCGCGGTGCGCACGTAGTCGGCGTTCATGTTCTCGATGATGGAGGTTCGGGTCAGGCGCAGCACGTAGGCCAGCGACACAAGGCCCAGCACGACGGCGGGGAGTATCAGGTCGGACCAGCCCGCCTGGGCGCCGACCGTGGGTCTGGCCCAGCCGAGCTTGACGCCGACGACGAACTGCAGGACGAAACCGAGGACGAAAATCGGGATCGCGATGACGATCAGCGAGGCGACCAGCACGGTGCCGTCGAACATCCGGCCCTTCCGCAGCCCGGCGATCAATCCGAAGAGGATGCCGAAGACGGCTTCGAAGATCAGCGCGAGGATGGCGAGCCTGACCGTGACCGGGAAGATCTGGGCCAGCACCTCGGCGACGGGCCTGCCGGAGAAGTCGTTGCCGAGATTGAAGGTGACGAGGTTTTTCAGATAGAGGACGTACTGAATGAGGAACGGCTGGTCCAGGTTGTACTGCGCCCGGAGCTGGGCGGCCACCGCGGGGTTGACCGTGCGGTCGCCGAACAGGGCCTGGATGGGATCGCCCGGCAGCGAAAAAACGAGGAAATAGACCAGGAACGTGGCGCCGAAGAACACCGGGATCATCTGCAGGAAGCGCCGGAAGATGTACCAGAGCACTAGCTTCCTCCTTGCGCCCTGCGTGCCGCCAAGTGATGGATCATCAACCCTGCCTCTCGGTGGGATCGGGAGTTGGGGCGCGCTGCGGGGCCCGGCCGCGGCCAGGCCCCGCAGCGCCTCGGGGTCACTTGCCGGTGATCTGGTGGTAAATCGGCACCCCGTTCCAGGCGGTGTCCACGTTCTCGACGACGGAACTCCAGCCGACCTGCCGGACCTGGTACCACAACGGGACGACGGGCAGGTCCTGCATCAGGATCTCCTGCGCCTCGTTGAAGATCTGGTTGCCCTCTTCCGGTGTGGCCGCCCCCAGCCCGTCGCGCAGCTTCTGGTCGAACTCCTTGTTCGAGTAGTCGCCGTCGTTGGATCCCGCCCCGGTGCCGTACAGCGGGCCGAGGAAGTTGTACAGCGACGGGTAGTCGGCCTGCCAGCCGGCACGCGAGGCGCCGGTCATCTCCTTCGCCGTGACCTTGGTCCTCAGCTCGGGGAAGGTGGCGTACGACTCGAACTGGGCGTCGATGCCGAGCACGTTCTTCAGGCCGTTAGCGACTGCTTCGATCCATTCCTTGTGGCCGCCGTCGGCGTTGGAAGCGATGGTGAACGTCTTGTCGCCCCACGGTTGGATCTTGTCGGCTTCCGCCCACAGCCGCTTGGCCTCCTCCTCGTTGTACTGCAGCACTTCGTTGCCCGGGATGCTGTCGCTGTAGCCGGTGAGCACGGGGGCGGTGAACTCGGTGGCCGGCTGCCGGCCGCCCTGGAAGATCACCTCGGTGATCTCGTCCCGGTTGATCGCCATGGAGATGGCCTGGCGCCGCAGCTGGCCGGCCTCGCCGGTCCATTCGTCCAGGTACTGCGGAATGACCATGGTCTGGTTGCCGGCATAGGGCTTTTCCAGCCAGCGGCCCTCGCCGAGGTCGGTCTTGAAGTTTGCCAGCGCGCTCGGCGGGACGGTGTCGAGCACGTCCAGGTTGTCCGAGAGCAAGTCCTGGTAGGCCGCCTCAAAGGACGAATAGAACTTGAACGTGATCCCGGCGTTCTGCGGGGTCCGGGTGCCCTGGTAGTCCGGGTTCGGCACCAGTTCGATCTGCACGTCGTGCTGCCACGCGCCGTCGCCGCCCAGCATGTAGGGTCCGTTCCCGACCGGGTTCTCCCCGAAGGCCTCCATGTCCTCGAAGGCCACGGGCGGCAGCGGCACAAAGGCCGTGTAGCCCAGGCGCAACGGCCAGTCGGATTCGGGCTGTCTCAACGCCACGGTGAAGGTCGTGTCATCGACGACCTTGAGCCCGGACATCTCCTTCGTGGTCGCGCCCTCGGAGCTTACCTCGTCGTATCCTTCGATGCTTTCGAAGAAATAGGCACTGAGCTGGGCGTTCTCGACGGCGGCACCGTAGTTCCAGGCGTCCACGAAGGAGCTGGAGGTGACCGGGTCGCCGTTGGTGAACGTCTGGTCCGGCTTGAGGGTGATCGTGTAATTCTGCGCGTCCTCGGTCTCGATGGATTCCGCCACCTCGTTGACCGGCTTGCCCTCGGGATCGTAGCTGATCAGGCCCTCGAAGATGAGGTCAACCACGCGGCCGCCGCCGACCTCGTTGGTGTTGGTGGGGACCAGCGGGTTCTGCGGCTCCGTGCTGTTGGCCGTGATCACCGCCTCGGCATTGCCGCCGCCGGCCTCCGTGCCGCCGCCGCCTCCACCGCCGCCCCCACAGGCCGTGACCGCGAGCACTGCCGCGGCTGCCAGTCCAACCAGTCGGGATGTTCGAGCGAAACGCATGCCGCCTCCTCAGGTACCGTGCTCCATCCGGCGGCTTGTGACGCCGGACCGGTCCGCGCCGGCATGGATCGCAGCCGCGCAGGCTCAGGTGGCACCAGCATAGGCGCCAACTGTAACGCTGATAACAGGCCTTGCTTCCAATTGGGTTGCGATTTGGTGAAAAGGGGTGCTAACGCGGCCTCTGACCAGGTTTCCGGGCCGGTGTGCCGGGGACCGACACGGCCACGAACCTTACCGGGGCGACGGCGACGGACCGGTCGCGGTCCCCTCAGGACAGCTCGGCGAGCTTCGCTTTCCAGTAGGCACGCCAGTGGTCAAGCTGCTCGGTCGACTCGAGCCGTTCATGCTGCACGCCAACCGAGGACTTGCCCGAGGGCTTCTCGTAGATATGGACGCTGACCCGGGAGCCGTCGGCCAAGCCGCAGCGCCAGTACCGCCACTTGGCGGTGTCGCTCAACTCGGGTCCGCGGGTGACCGCGATGCCCGAGAATTCCTCTGCCGCGCCCACCACGGCCACCCACTTGTTGCGCGCCTCATCCATGCTTCCGGTGACGGTCCTGCTCACCGAGGTTTGGAACTCCCCGTCGCAGTCCTGGCCGGGCTGGCGGCGGCCGATCTGCTGTTCGTAGGCGACGGTAGCCGTCTGCGCCCACCAGCCGTCCGCGAGCCCCGACTCGTGCAAGGCAGCGGCGATGTCCTTGTGGCTGAGTTCCTTGGCGCCGATTCCGGCCAAGTACTCCTCCACCTCGGCCCAGCTGACGCCGATGCCCTTTTCGATCGCCTCGATATTCATGCTGCGTACCACTAACACTCCTGGATTGCGCGATGGCCGGCGGCGCCGTCGTGGCAGCGCACCGGCCAGGGGCGGCTGAGCCCCCGCCGCCATTTCATCATGGGCGGGGGCCCGGCACTATGGATGGCGGGCTTTGCGGGTCTGGTCAGTCGCCGGCGGCCAGCAACTGGGCGCGCAGCTCGCGGCGCTCGCGCTGCTTTTCCGGATCGGGCAACGGCACTGCCGCCAGCAGCCGCTGGGTGTACAGTTCCTGCGGGTTGCGCAGGATCTCGTCGCGGGTGCCCTGCTCAACGATCCGGCCGTGGCGCATCACGCAAATGCGGTCCGCGAGCACGTCGATGACAGCCAGGTCGTGGGTGACGAACAGGCAGGCGAAGCCCAGTTCCTGCTGCAGGTTCTGGAACAAATCCAGCACCGTCGCCTGGACCGACACGTCCAGCGCGGAGGTGGGTTCGTCCGCCACCATCAGCTTCGGCTCCAGCGACAGTGCCCGGGCGATGCCCACGCGCTGCTTCTGGCCACCGGAGAGTTCGTGCGGGTAGCGGTTGCGGTACGCGCGCGGCAGCTCCACCTGGTCCAGCAGCGCCTCGATCTTCCGCTGCAGGGCGGCGCCCTTGGCGACACCGGCGAGGTACATCGGTTCGCCAATGCTCTCGCCGATCGGCAGCCGGGGATTCAGCGAGGACGACGGGTCCTGGAACACCATGCCCACGTGGCGGCGCAGCGCGTGCAGCTGCCTGGACCGGGCGCCGGCGATGTCGTGGCCCACCACCCGCAGGGAGCCCTCCGCGACGGGCAGCAGTCCGACGGCGGCGCGGCCGATCGTGGTCTTGCCCGATCCGGATTCCCCGACCAGCCCGACCACCTGTCCGGGGTAGATGGACAAGTTGGCCCCCTCCACGGCGCGGAAGGCGGGCACCCGCCCCTGTTTGGGGTATTCGATGGCCACATTGGTCAGCTGAAGCACGGGGTCGCCCTTGGCCGATTCATGGCGTGACTGCGCCAGGGCTTCGGCGTTTTCGCGTTCGCGCCGCTGCAACTCGGTCTCGTCGATGCTCAGCGAGACCCCGGTGGCGGCGGCCAGCGCCGCCGTGAGGTCGACTTCCGTTCCGTCCTCGGGGCGCCCGCCCAGGTGCGGCACGGCGGCCAGCAAGGCCTGCGTGTATTCGTGCCGGGGGTTGTTGAAGATTTCCATCGCGGTGCCGGCCTCCACGATGCGCCCGCGGCGCATCACGGCGATCTTGTCGGCCAGGTCGGCGACCACGCCCATGTCATGGGTGATCAGCACGATGGCGCTGTCCAGTTTGTTGCGCAGGTTGCGCATCAGGTCCAGGATTTCGGCCTGGACGGTGACGTCCAGCGCGGTGGTGGGCTCGTCGGCGATCAGCAGTTTGGGGTCGCAGGAGAGCGACTGGGCGATCATGGCGCGCTGGCGCTGGCCGCCGGAAAGCTGGTGCGGGTAGGACCGGAAGGCCTTTTCCGGGTCGGGCAGCTCGACGAGCTCCAGCAGCCGCAGTGCCCGCTTCTTCGCCTCGCCGGGCGAGATGGCATAGTGCAGCCGCAGCGTCTCCACGATCTGGAACCCGATGGTGTACACCGGGTTCATCGCCGTCATGGGTTCCTGGAAGATCACGGCGACGTCCTTGCCGCGCACCTGCCGGAGCTTGGCGCTGCTAAGGCCCAGGATCTCCCGGCCGTTGAGCTTGACGCTTCCGGTGGCACGGCTGTTGCCCGGGAGCAGGCCCAACAACGCCATCGAGCTGGCGCTCTTGCCCGAACCGGATTCGCCCACGATCGCCAGGACCTCGCCGGCCTTGACATCGTAGGTGAGGCCGATCGCGGCCGGCACCCACTCCTTGTCCACGCCGAAGTCCACGCTGAGGTTGGTGACCTCCAGGACGGGTGGTGTTCCGCCGGCCGTCTCCAGTTTTCCTGCCGGCAGCGTCGGATCGATGATTTCAGTCATAGCTGGTCTTTCCCTTCCAACTTGTCGCAGTTGGTTGTGGCTAGTGGAGAACCGGCACCCGGTCCTGAAACTATGGGGGCATGACAACGTCTGCTGCCGCCGGCACCACGGTCTTCCGTCCGCGCTCCGCGACCTGGTTCACGGGAATCGTCTGGGCGATCGTGGCGGTCAGCCTGGCGTCCTCGGTCCTCACGCACGGCCCGGGCAGCCTGCTCGTCTCCTGGCCGCTGCTCGCTATTGCCTATCTGACCTGGTGGCTGGCCTGGTATCCCGCCGTCGTTATTGGCGACGACGGCGTGGTGCTGCGCAACCCGGTGCGGACAACCTCCGTGCCCTGGGGAGCACTGGCCACGGTGGATACCAAGTATGCGCTGACGCTGATCACCCCGCGCGCAAAGTACACTTCGTGGGCCGCACCGGCTCCCGGCATGTTCGGCGTCCACCGCGCCCGCGCCGATCACGTCCAGGGGCTTCCCGAGACCACCTACGGGCCGGCGCAGTCGATCCGCCCCGGCGATCTCGCGAACACCGATTCCGGGGCAGCCGCGTACTACGTCCGCAAACGCTGGGCGGAGCTGCTGGCTGCGGGCAGCATCAGCATCGGAGATGCCGACAACGTCCCGGTGGGACGGACACCGAACTGGGCGGTCCTCGCCGTCGGGACGGCGCTCGCGGTGCTCAGCGTCGTGACGCTGGCCCGCTGAGCCGGGCCTCGGGGGGCCGGGCAGGCGACGGGTGCCCATCCTAGACACCCGTCGTCGCGGTGGTTCCGGTCTCGGGGTGCGCGGAAACCGCTGCCGCCTTCGCCCGCTTGGAATTGAACTTCTTCTGCCGCGGGTCGAACGCGTCGCGCAGTCCGTCGCCGATGAAGTTGATGCACAGGCAGATGGCCACAATGAACATGCCCGGCCACCAGAACAGCCAGGGACGGGTCTGGAACGCTTCCTGGTTCTGGCTGATCAGCAGGCCCAGCGAGACGTCCGGTGCCTTCACGCCCAGGCCCAGGTAGGACAGGCTGGTCTCCAGCAGGATCGCGGCCGACATGCTCAGGGTCACCGAGACGATGATGACGCCCACGGCGTTCGGCAGGATGTGCTTGAAGATGATCCGGGCGCTGGACGCGCCGGCGATCCGTGCGGCGTCGACGAATTCGCGCTCGCGCAGGGACAGGAATTCCGCCCGGACCAGTCGCGCCAGACCGGTCCAGATCACGCAGCCAACGAACAGTCCCAGGAAATACGGCTGGATGCCGGGCCCGACGGCCCGCCCCGCGACCTGGCCGAGCACCGCGGCGATGATGATCAGCGGGATGACGATGACGACGTCGGTCAGCCGCATCAGCACTGCTTCGACCCAGCCGCGGAAGTAGCCGGCGAGTGCGCCGATGACCACCCCGATGGCGCCGCCGACCAGGCCGATGATGAACATCACCGCCACGGAGATCTGTATGCCGCGCATGGTCTGGGCGAACGTATCGCGGCCCAGGCGGTCCTGGCCGAATGGATGTTCGCCCAGGTTGAACGGGAACAGCTGCAGGGTGGGCGCTCCGGAGTTCACCATGTCGTTGACGCCGTTGTGCGTGTACTTCCACCAGCCCGGCAGGCCGAACATCCCGCTGGACGAATACGCGACCAGCAGGATCAGCCCAAAGACCACCAGGCTGATGACGGCTGCCGTATTGCCGATGAAGCGTCTGCGGACGATCTGGCCCTGGCTGAGGCCGGCCTTGTTCTCGTTGGTGGCTGCGACCGGTTTCGTTGCCGTGGTGCTCATGCCTTTACCCTCACTCGCGGATCAAGCGCGGAGTAGACAAGGTCCGCGACAAGGTTGAAGACCAGTGCCAGGATGCCGGTGATGAGGAAGACACCCATCACCGGATTGGGGTCGACCCTTTGCAGTGCCTGGATGAACAGCTGCCCCATGCCGGCGAACGCGAACACCTGCTCGGTGATCACCGCGCCGCCGATCAGTCCGCCAATGTCGAAGGCGACGATCGTGGCGATCGGAATCAGTGCGTTGCGGAACGCGTGGCGCATGACCACGGTGCGCTCCCCCAGGCCCTTGGCCCGGGCGGTGCGGATGTAGTCCATGTTCATGATCTCCAACATCGAGGACCGCGAGTAGCGGCTGTAGGACGCCAGGGAAATCAGCAGCAGCGCGATGGTGGGCAGCAGCAGGTGGGTGAATGTGTCGAGGCCGTGGACCCAGTAGTCGCCCTTCAGGTTCGGCGTTTCCGAGCCGATGGTGGCGATGGGACGCTGGTTGACACGCCCGTTGGTGAAGTAGGTGGGCCATGCCTGCATGAAGCGGTCGAGCGCGATGAGGCATCCGACCAGGAAGGAGGTTATCGCAGCAGCATTCATGCTCTGGCGGCGGTCATAGCCGCCCATCAACCAGCCGACCCCGAGTCCGACCAGGACGGCGGCAAGGGCCAGCAGGAAGATCATCAGCCCGGTGGCTTGGGCCAGGAGCGGCTGGATCGGGAAGTAGATGATCACGCCGACGCCGACGCTGATGAGCGCCGAGTAGAGCGCCTTGCGGTTCTTCAGGCCCGCGGCCAGCAGGGTGATGCCGAAGGCGATGCCGACGCCGCTGATGGCGATAACGACCAGGCCGAGCCCGGGAGTCTTGAACCACTGGGTGACGGACAGACCCCAGAACACTGCGGCAGCCAGCAGGAAACCGATTCCGGCGGCGCCCAGTTTCCGTTTGTAGCTGCCGTTGGCGCAGACGAACCACACGGCCGCGCTGACCAACCCGATGATGAGGATGGATTGCAGGGGTATGTCGGGGTCTCGCAGGAAGTTATTGAATCCGATGGCACCGAATTCTTTCAGCAGGACGGCTACCCAGAAAACGGGAAGTGAAAAGAAGAGGAACGCCATGAAGGTGATGCCGTAATCCAGGGCGCTGTACTGCCGCAGTGCCGAAACAATACCCAGGGAAACACCGATGATGATGGCGAGGACTGTCGCCGCCGTGACCAGCAGAATGGTCATGCCCATGGCCCGGCCCAGTTCGACGGTGACCGGCTGGCCGTTGACGGCATAGCCCAGGTCGCACTGCGCCACGAACGGGACGACGCACTTGGCGGCGCCCGCCAGCCAGCCGAAGTACCGGATGGGCGCCGGCGTTCCCAGGTCGAGCAGCGCGATGCGCTGCTGCATGAGCTGCTCCTTGTTCGCGGCATTGCTCTCCCGGAGGTCGTGCAGGGGATCACCCGACAGCGCCGTCAACTGATAGACCAGGAAAGAGGCACCTAGGAGAATGAGCACGGCGGTGAATAACCGCCGCACAATGTAGGTCACCATAGCGTTTTTAACCTCGTTGGTATGTGTTTGCGGATCTTGTGGATCCGGCATTTTCACAGTGAGTGTAATGCAGGTTACACACGAGCGGAATTTGGGAAATCCCAATCACTTATGCGGGAAAATCCGGTGGTAAATGCCGCAAGGCGCCGGGACCGTGGTACTCAAGGTCCCGACGCCTTGCATGCTTTCTGCCGAGGAACAGGCGGGGCGGTTACTTAACCTTCCACTCCCAGAAGTTCCACCAGACGCCGGTCTGGTTCGGCATGTACTTCACGCCGTCGATCCGGTCGCTGTTGTAGGCATCGATGCCGACCGGCTGGAACAGCGGCAGGCCGTAGAACGAATCCCAGACGATCTTGTCGATCTGCTTGATGAGTTCGTCCTGCTTCTCCGGCTCCGTGGTGACGATCAGCTCGTCCATCAGGGCGTCGGCTTCCTTGCTCGAGAAACCGTTGTAGTTGGAGTCGGCCTTGGTGCGGAAGATCTGCGGCACGCCGCTGACGCCCACGCCCGGGGAGATCCAGCCGAAGATGGTGGCATCGTAGGTGCCGCCGCCCAGGGCCGCGCCCCAGTCGGAGCCGCCCAGGCCGCCGTCGACGATCTTGAAGCCGGCCTTGGAGGCGGATTCCTCGATCAGCGTGAAGGCGTCCACGCGGTTGGGGTTGTCCTTGTTGTACATGATCCGGACCTCGGGGGTGGCGCCGGCCAGCAGCTCCTTGGCACCCTCGATGTCGGCTTCCTGGTAGTTCTCGGAGCCGTTGTTGGCGGCGGAGTCCTCGTAGGCGGCCTGCGCCGGCACGAAGAACTGGGAATCCAGCGGCGTGGCCTCCGGATCCAGCGGAGCCATCAGGCGGTCGACGATGGCCTTGCGCGGCACGGCCTTCATGAACGCCTCGCGGACGTTGGCTTCCTCGAAGACGCCCGAGAAGTTCAGGTCGATGTGGTCGTAGGAGAGCTGCTCGCCGCGGTTGACGGTCACGCCCTCCAGGCCTTCGAGCAGTTCCACGGTGTCAGCGGACGCCTGCGGGGCGATGATGTCGACTTCGCCGTTCTTCAGCGCCTGGACCTGGTCCGGAGCGGCGCCGATGTAGCGGATGGTGATTTCCTCCACGTTCGGCATCGGTCCGAATTCGTAGGCCTCGTTGCGGACCAGGGTCATGGACTGATCAGGAGTGATGCTGTCCACGATGAACGGGCCGGTGGAGAGGTAAAGGCTGGCGTCCGACGGGAGGGTCTTGCTGTCGAAACCGGTGTTCCAGAAATCGGCGACGGCCTTCAGCTCTTCGTTCTCGGCCGGCTTGTCCGGGTTACCCTTGGGGCTCTCGCTGATCAGGTCGACCAGAGCCTGCTCGTCTGCCAGTCCGGCCTTCTCGGCCACCACGTGGGCCGGGCTGTCCAGGACTCCGTAGGAGATCTCCCAGTCGGCGAACGGCTTGGAGTACTTCAGCGTGATGGAGCGGCCGTCGTCGCTGATCTCGGGCTTGTCGGTCAGGCCCAGGCCCGAGGTGTCGCCGGCGTAGGAGAAGTAGGCAGTGCCCTTGTCGACTTCACCCTCGTCGTTGTAGGTGGCGTCGTCGAAATGGCCGGAGTAGACGGCCCAGGCGAGCAGCAGGTCGCCGGCATCGACCGGGTTGCCGTCCGACCAGGCGACGCCCTCGTTGACCGTGTACTTGATGGTCAGCGGGTCTTCGCTAACCTTCTCGTAGGTGCCGAACTCTTCGTTCTTGACCACGTTGAGTTCGTTGTCGATGTAGTTGAAGTCCGCGTGGGTCAGGTACGAGATCTTCGAGTTGATATCGACGTTGCCGACGGCGGTGTCCGAGTTAAAGGAGCTGAAGGCGTTCACTTCAGCGACGCTGATGGAACCACCGGCTCCAGCCGCGGTGGAATCGCCTGTGCCCTCGGGGGAATTTCCGCCACCCGAAGTCGCGCAGGCGCTCAGGGCCAGGGCTGCAACAGCCGCGACCCCGATAGCTTTGGAAGTACGTCCGAAACGCATTCCGCCTCCTTGTTTCTGTCTTTGGAAGGTCCCCTGCAGTGCTGCAGGGGACGGACATAGACCGCGTCGCCTGAAGTTCAACGAGCTTCCCGCCGAACGTGGCATGTCTCACACGCAATAGAGCGTAAACCGGAACCCCTCGGCTTGGGTATAAAAACTTCGCTTCATATCCGGTTGTTACCGAGATGCAACCTTAAAGCCACGGGCCGCCACCGGGCGAAAACTTCGGCCCCAGGCCGGGAGCCATGGCCGGATGCCCGGAAAGACGGGGATCCCGGCCTGTTGGAGGGCTCGGGACACCGCCGGAAACGGTTGCCTCAGACAAGCTTCAGTTATCGACCGCTAACCGATTTGTGTCCCCGCCGCCGGCCCTCGCGACCTCAACCCGTCGGTTGGGCCCGCCGCACGAGGGTCCGGTGGCCGGAGTCGAGCCGCCTGGTCCAGCCGCGTGCGTCGAGGTGTTCGAGCAGCGGGATGGCCACCCGCCTGGTCGTGCCCAGCGCGCGGCGTGCCTCACTGGCCGTGAAGGGCTGGGGCAGGCGGGCCAATTCGCGCATCGCCAGGGCGGGCGCCTGCGGAAGCAGCACAACCCCGCCGGCAAACCGGAGCAGGCGCCCGCTGCGTTCCGCGGCGGCGAGTTCGCGGTTGCCGAGCCCCAGGGCCCTCAGGTCGTGGGCTTCCGGGGCGGCGAAGGGTTCGGACCCGAGGCGGCGCTCCAGCGTGCTGACCGCGTCCTCGGCGGCACCGAGATCGCCGTGTTGGCCCTGCAGCCGGACGTATCCGCCGACCAGTTCCAGCCCCGCCTCCCGGACGGCCGCCTCGAGCACCGCGTTCCCTGCCGGTTCGAGCAGCTCAACGGCGGCCCCGCGGGACAGGCCGGCCGCCAGCGGGTCACGCTCCCCCAGTTCCAGCACTGCGTCCCGAAGCCGCCGCCGCCAGGCGTCGAAGACGGGTGCGTGCACCCACCACTCGCCGAACGCCCGGACGTCGTCGGGAACCCTGCAGGGCGCCGTGACACCCATCCGGCGGAGGTGTTCACTCCGGACAGCCCCCCGGCGCACCACCTCGATGAGCGCGTCGCCCCGGGGAGGCATCCCCGCGAGGCTTTCGGCACGCCTGGCGCCGTCCCCGCGGCGGTCGAGCGCCGGCGGGTCGACGTCGAGGACCTGGACGCCGGCCAGCACCGAGCGGCTGCCTTCGGCCCGCAGCACCAGGCGGTCCCCGACCGCGAGCGGGAGCCGCCGCTCGAGGGTCAGTCGGGC